>JBEANX010000306.1:0-6139 GCA_041165245.1 Pseudomonadota bacterium | reverse complement strand
GCCTGCTGCATCACGGAAGACTTCAAGCGCTGGGGTGACTTCGACAAATCCGCCCGCGTGGCCAACCACTCGAAAGACGGCGTGATCGAGCTCATGCCCATTGCCGACGACCGCACCTACACCTTCAAGTACGTCAACGGCCACCCCAAGAACACCCGCCAGGGCCTGCCCACGGTGATGGCCTTTGGCGTGCTGGCTGATGTGGACACGGGTGTGCCTGAACTGGTGAGCGAACTCACCTTGACGACCGCCCTGCGCACCGCCGCCATGTCGGCGGTGGCGGCCAAAGCCCTGGCCCGCCCAGACAGCCGTGTGATGGCCCTGATCGGCAATGGCGCGCAGAGCGAGTTCCAGGCCCTGGCCTTTCATCACCTGCTTGGCATCGAGGAGGTGCGCCTGTTCGACGTGGACCCACACGCCAGCGCCAAGCTCGCCGGCAACCTCTCCAGCACTGGTCTGCGCGCTGTGGTGTGCACCACCGTTGACCAGGCCCTGCAGGGCGCCGACATCGTCACCACCGTCACGGCCGACAAAACCAACGCCACGATCTTGCACGCCCACCAGCTCAAGCCTGGCATGCACATCAATGCGGTGGGCGGCGATTGCCCTGGCAAGACCGAACTGGCCGCCGACGTGCTCAAGGCGGCCAGCGTCTTTGTGGAATACGAGCCACAGACCCGCATTGAGGGCGACCTGCAGCAGATGCCCGCCGATTTCGAGGTGACCGAGCTGTGGCGCGTGCTGCGCGGCGAGGCCGAAGGCCGCACCGAGCCCCACCAGATCACCGTGTTCGACTCTGTTGGTTTTGCGCTGGAGGATTTCTCTGCGCTGCGCTTCATGCGAGACTGTGCACGTGCCTTGGGCATGTCACAAACGCTCTCCCTGATCCCCGAGCTGGACAACCCCAAGAACCTGTACGCGATGATCAAGCCCGCTGCAGCGGCCACGGCCCCAGCAGCGCCTGCAACGCAAGGTGTGGAGGCGGTGAGCGCAGCATGAACAAAGGCAAGCTCCAAGGTGTCAGCCTGATCGGTGCCCCCACCGACATCGGCGCCGGCAGCATTGGCTCACGCATGGGGCCCAGCGCCTTGCGGGTGGCAGGCATCACGCAGGCCATCGCCCAGTTCGGGCTGGACGTCAAAGATTGCGGCGACCTCAACGGCCCCGCCAACCCCTGGTTACCCGCCGTGAACGGTTTCAGGCACCTGGCCGAAGTGGCCCGCTGGAACGAGCTGCTGCACGAGGCCATGTACCAGGAGCTGCGAGCCAGGCGCCTGCCCATTTTGCTGGGCGGTGACCATTGCCTGGGCATAGGCTCGATCAGCGCAGTGGCCCGCCATTGCCGCGAAACCGGCCGCAAGCTGCGCGTGCTCTGGCTGGATGCGCACGCTGACTTCAACACCGCCACGCTCACGCCCACCGGCAACATCCACGGCATGCCCGTGGCCTGTTTGTGTGGCCATGGTCCCGAGCAGCTCACCCACATCGGTGGAACGGTGCCCGCCATGTCGCCCAAGGACATCCGCCAGATCGGCATCCGCAGCGTGGACGAAGGTGAGAAACGCTTTGTGCACGACATGGGCATCGAGGTTTTCGACATGCGCTTCATCGACGAGATGGGCATGCGCCACACGATGGAACAAGCATTGCTAGGTGTGGATGACAACACCCATTTGCACATCAGCCTCGACGTGGATTTCCTCGACCCCGACATCGCCCCTGGCGTGGGCACCACCGTGCGTGGTGGCCCCAATTACCGAGAAGCCCAGCTCTGCATGGAAATGATCGCCGACACCGGCCGCCTGGGCTCGCTTGACGTGGTCGAACTCAACCCCGCGCTGGACGTGCGCAACCAGACGGCAGAGCTCGCCGTGGACTTGATCGAGAGCCTGTTTGGCAAGAGCACCTTGATGCGCCACGCCACCCGCCCGGAGCCCCGAAGCTGACCCATGTTTCTTCGCAGCCAGGCATGGGTGAGCTTCGCGTTTCGCAGCCTCGATGGCGCAAGCCACCCTGACCTGACTGCCTGACCACGCCAGCACAAAGACTGGCATCTCGCTGGACCTTGGACATTTTTTCTTCACCCCCACCAGGAATCGACAATGAACCATCCCGGCACTTGGCTCCGACGCGGCGCAGTGATCGCCGCCACCTTGCTCGCCACTTTGGGCGCACAGGCTCGCAGCTTTGAAGACATCCAGAAGGACGGCAAGATCCTCTTCGCCACCGAGGGTCAGTTCCCCCCGTTCAACTATTTCCAAGGCACCAAGCTCAGCGGCTTTGAAGTCGAGCTGGCCGAGCTGGTCGCCAAGAAGATGGGCGTGACCATCGAATGGAAGGCCCTGGGCTTTGACGCCTTGCTGGCCGGCCTGCGCCAGGACCGCTGGGACCTGGTCATCGCCTCGCACGGCATCACGGAAGAGCGCAGCAAAGCCGTGACCTTCACCAGCCCGCACTACTGCTCGGGCGGCCAGGTCGTGGCCTTGGACGCTGCCATCAAGACCGGCGCTGACTTGTCAGGCAAGGTCGTGGCCGTGCAGACAGGCACCACCTACTTGGAGAGCGTCAAGAAGCTCCCTGGCATCAAGGAGGTCAAGAACTTTCCCAAGGACACCGACGCCCGCGCCGCCCTGATCAACCAGCGTGTGGACGCCTGGGTGAGCGACCGTTTTGTGGTCAAGCAAGCCCTGGCCAGCGCCCCCAATGCCGGCCTGAAGGTGGGTGACATGGTCTTCATCGAGCGCATCGCCGCTGCGGTGGCCAAGGGCAACCAATCATTGGCAGTGGCCTACAACAAGGCGCTGGGAGAGGTCATGGCCGACGGCAGCTACGCTGCCTTGTCCAAGAAGTACTTCAACGAAGACGTTCGCTGCAAATAAGCAGCCGAAAGGACTTCCATGAAGCTCTCCCTGCCAAGCTGGCCCGCCAGCTGGAGCAGGCAGGCGCGCAGCAATGCCACCATCTTGGTGGCCAGCGGTGTGCTTGTTCTGATCCTGTGGTTGCTGGCCATTCCCTTGTCGTGGGCGCCTGAGCCCATCGGCCCCAGCGCGCAAGACTTTGCCGACGGCACCCTGGTCACCGTTGAGCTCACCCTCGTCTCGGGCCTGGTGGGCATCGTCATTGGCTTGTTGGCGGCGCTGGGCAAACTGTCCACCATGGCGCCGGTGCGTTGGTTGGCATCCCTCTACATCTGGGTGGTACGCGGCACGCCTTTGCTGGTTCAAGTGCTGTTCGTGTACTTTGCGCTGCCTTCCTTGATCCCCTCGCTCAAGCTGAGTGACTTTGCCTCGGCCTGCATTGCGCTGTCTTTCAACGTGGGTGCCTACAACGCCGAGGCCATTCGCAGCGGCTTGATGGCAGTGCCCAAAGGGCAGATGGAAGCGGCCAAATCGTTGGGCTTGTCGAACTGGCACACCTTCATCGACATCACGCTGCCACAGGCCATCAAGGTGTCACTGCCTTCGGTGGTCAACAACATCGTGTCGCTGATCAAGGATTCGTCGCTGGCTTACACCATTGGCGTGGTGGAGCTGACCAACGTGGGCAACCGCGTGCAGGCCGCCACCTTCCAGCCCATGCCCACCTTGATCACCACGGCCATCATCTACCTGGTGTTGACCACCGTGCTCACGCAGGTCTCTGACGCGGTGGAACGCCGCTACGACGTGGAGGGCCGCCAGCCATGAGCCAGCCATTCATCTCTGTGGACAAGGTCAACAAGTCCTTTGGCAGCCACCATGTTCTGCGCGACGTTTGCACGCATTTCGATGCAGGCAAAGTCACCGTGATCCTGGGCTCCTCGGGCTCGGGCAAGAGCACGCTGCTGCGCATGCTCAACCGCCTGGAAACGCACGACAGCGGCACCATCCGGGTCGATGGCATCGAGGTCAAGGAAGATGCCAAGAGCCTGGCAGCACTGCGCCGCGAAGTGGGCATGGTGTTCCAGCAGTTCAACCTCTTCCCTCACCTCACAGTGCTGGAGAACGTGACCTGCGCACCGCGCCGTGTGCGGGGCTTTTCCAGGGCCGAGGCAGATGCCAAAGCGCTGGAGTTGCTCAAGAAAGTGGGCATGCAAGCCCATGCGCACAAGCACCCCTTTGCGCTCTCGGGCGGGCAGCAGCAGCGCGTGGCCATTGCACGTGCGCTGGCCATGGAGCCCAAGGTCATGCTGTTTGACGAGCCCACCTCGGCCCTCGACCCCGAGATGGTCAAGGAAGTGCTGGACGTGATGAAGCAACTCGCACGCTCGGGCATGACCATGATCATCGTCACCCACGAAATGGGCTTTGCCCGCGAGGTCTCTGACCGCGTGCTCTTCCTCAACCAGGGAGAGATCGTGCAGGACCGCCCCCCCGAAGACTTTTTCGACCGCCAGGACAACCCGCGCATACGCGCCTTCCTGGGCCAGGTGGGCGCTTGACGCCAGGCTCCACCCAGCACCGAAACCTCATCGACCGACACACCCCCACCCCACAAAGGACACATCATGAAGAGAAGCACCCTGTGCCTGGCCTTGCTGGCCGCGACCGTGATCTCCCTGCCCGCCATGGCCCAGTCGGCCAAGGACTTTGAAGAGCTGCGCAATGAAGTGCTGCGCCTGCGCCAGGAAATCAACGAGATGAAGGGCCAGAAGGCTGCGCCCGCCCCTGCGGCAGAAGCCGCCAAGCACACGCCTGCCGAGCACGCCGCCATGGTCGAGCGTGTGGAGCAACTGGAGCTGCGTCAGAAGGACGCCGTCGTGGCCGGCGACATCCCGGGCAGCTTCCGCCTGCCTGGCTCTGAAACCTCGATCAAGCTGTACGGGTATGCAGAGCTGAACGCCATCCACGAGTTCAAGGGCGACAACTCCTTCAACGATTACTCCACCTTCCTGCCTTACGCGCCCATCAACGGCCGCACTGTGCGCAAGGGCCAAACGGTCATTCATGCTCGTACATCGCGCCTGGGTGTGGAATCGTCAACACCGACCTCGTTCGGCCCCCTGGGCATCAAGCTGGAAGGCGATTTCAACAACGAGCCTCGTGCTGACTTCGACGTGGGCGTGAGCGGCGCGGGTGCCAGCAAAGAGAGCATCCTGACGCAACAGGCCACCAACTCTTATGGCTTCCGCCTGCGTCATGCGTATGCCACTTTCGCGGGCTTCACCATCGGCCAGACCTGGTCCACCTTCATGGACGTGGACAACTCGCCCGAAACGGTCGACTTCAACGGCCCCATTGGCTCGACCTTCCTGCGCCAAGGCCTGATCCGCTACACCTACAACTCGCCCGACGTGGGCGGCCTGACGGTGGCGATTGAAAACCCCGTGAGCTATGCCTATGACAGTGGTGGCTATGTCATCTCCGCTGGCCTGTCCAAATCACCCGACCTGGTGGCCCGTTGGGACAAGTCCTTTGACTGGGGCAACCTGAGCGTGCGTGGCGTGACGCAGGAGGTGCGCATCAGCCGCGATGCGGGCGAGGACAAGGACAAGAACTCCATCAGTGAATTCAAGGCCTCCAAGCGCGGCTACGGCTTTGGCTCCACCGCCTTCATCAAGACCCGTGGCGGGCAGGACTTCCTGAGCCTGGGCGTGACCTATGGCGACGGCGTGGGCCGCTACTTCAACTACATCGAAGGCGCCATTGCGGACGAAGCCAACAACCGCATCTTGATGGAGCGCGCCATTGGTGTGGTGATGGGCTACCAGTACAAGGCCAGCGACATGCTGCGCAGCAATGTGGTGTTGGGCTGGCAGCAGAACTTCAGCAATGGCTACACCGATTTCGCCAAGGCCAATGGGCTGGATTCTGGCCAGTACGGCATCAACAAGAGCCTGTACCAGTTGCACACCGGCCTGATCTACACCCCTGTGAAGGGCGTTGACCTGGGTGCCGAGTACATCTTTGGCCGCCGCAAGACGCTCAATGGCGAGCGGGGTGATCTGTCGCGCATGAACTTCATGGCTCGATACACCTTCAACTGATCGTTCTGGTCTTAGCGTGAGCCCAATGGCATGACCGTTTCTGCTTCCACTGTTTCATCGGTCGTGCCAACGGGCGCCACGCATCGCTGGGGCCTGCTGGCCCTGGTGCTGGTCACCATGGTGTGGGGCACCACGTTCCCGGCCATGAAGGCCATGAGTGGCGACCTGTCTGCG
>JBEANX010000305.1:0-13030 GCA_041165245.1 Pseudomonadota bacterium | reverse complement strand
TGCAGGTCTTGCAGGCTGGCTTGCAAGTGCTGGGCACAAGCTTGGCGCAAACACTGCACCAACTCGACCTGACAGTGCCACATCTCGGTGATGCGCTCGCTGCTGACCTCGAACCACAGCTCGCTCATCTCTGTGCTCAAAGCAGCACCCGCACGGGCCGAGCACAAAGTGCGGCGCAAGCGCTCCAGCTGCGCCACATGCGGCGCCAACTGGTGCTGTTGCCAGCGCTGGCGCAAGGCCGGCTCGGCAAACTCATCGAACACGCGCAGGCTGCTTTCTTGCGCGTCGATCAGGTGGATCACACGCTGCTGCTCGGCCTCGTCCAACTGGCCGCTGGCAAACAACTGCGCGCCCACGGCACGCTCTTGCCCGGCGGCCTCTTTGCCTTGCACCAGGTGCACAAAGGCCACCAGCAAGCGCGAGATGCCAGGCACAGGCGCCGCGTCGGCCACATGGAAGATCAGCTCCACCAGCCCGGCCACCACGCGGCTGAAACTGGCCACCGCCTCATGGGCTGAGGGGGTGCGAGCCTGCACGGCCTGGCGCAAAGCGGCCAAGGCGTCCAGATCAAGCAGCACCCAGGCCATCAGCGACAGCAAGCGGGCACTGGCGCCTTGCTCAGGTTCGGCTTGCACGGCAAACAGCTCACGCACCTGGGCCTCGATGGGTTGCGCCTGGGCCGTGGCCTGCTGCCGCTCAGCGTCAAAGCGCAGACCGCCCGAAGCCAGGAACACGCTGGTGGCACCGCGCTCGCGCTGGAGTGCATGGATGAGCTGGCCCACCACATCGGCCAGCTCCACGCGCGCGGCCAGGTGCCTCACGGCGTCGGTGTCCAGCTGTTTGGCACGAAGGGCGAGTTGGGAGGCGGACAAAAGCATGGGCGCAAAGCTGATTCAAGTGACTTTGACATTGTCCGCCACAAGCAGGCGCTATGGGCACGCCCCATGGATCCAACCTTGCACCTGATGCGCCAAATCGGCTCGGTGGTGCGGTGAGCCAGGATTCATGAAGCCGTGCCAAGTGTCGGGCACGAGGGAGGCGTCCACGCCCGCTTGAAAAAGTTGGGCTACCAGGGTGCTTGGCTCAAACGAATGCTCGTGCTCGGCAAACACCAAAGACGCCGCACAACGTGGCCTCACCGCAAAGAGCGCCACTGCGTTCGGACGGCATCGCTGATGCCATGGATGTCCGTGGCGATGATGATGGGCAGAGGCACGCTTGCTTGGGTCGTCAATACAGGCCCAGTGTCGCACCCAAGATGCAAACAAAAGCCTTCAAGCCAGCATCACCAAAGCGATGCCGATGGCAGCTGGCAGGCCTTGAACAAAGAAGATCTTGCGGCTGACCGTGGCTGCACCGAACACGCCAGCGATCAGCACACAGCCCAGAAAGAACAGCTTGACGGACGTGCCAGCAGCGCCCAGGTAAATGCCCCACAGCAGCCCAGCTGCCAGAAACCCGTTGTAAAGGCCCTGGTTGGCCGCCATGGCCTTGGTGGACTCTGCCCGCTCGGCGCTCAAGCCAAAGGCCTTGCGGCCTGCAGGCTTGGTCCACAAGAACATCTCCAGCACAAGGAAGTAAACATGGAGCAAGGCCACCAGGGCTGTGACGATGTTGGCTGCGTAGGTCATGGCTCGATGTTACAAGGGGGTGTGGGCGAGGTGTGCGTCGCGCATCGCTCAAGGCCAGGCATGCGACAAGGTCTGCCCGCAGTGCTCACACACCACTGGCACAGGTGGCTGACCACCTGCCACCAGGCGCGCAGCCAACAGCGCAGCGGCAAACGATGGCATCGAGGGTTCAGGCAGGTCAGCCCATGCTTTCAGCCGCCGTTTGCCGCAGCGCCGGTCCAGCAATGCCACGGCCTGCACCAGCGGGTTGTCCGAACTCAGGCAGTCGTCAATGCCTGTGTGCACCAGGGTGTAGATGGCGTCGCCCAGTTGCAGCGTCTGCCCCTCATGAAGATCGGCACAGGTGCTGTGGCGGAACACCTGCCTCGTCCAGCCAGGGGCCTGGACACAAACAATCTCATGGCCATCGAATGAGAGCCAGGTGCGACCGCCCGATGGGTATGAGGCCGCGTGCACGTCGATCCGCCCTTGCAACTCAGGTGCGAGATGCGTGATGAACAATGACCTGAGCTTGCTCCACTTCATGGCTCAAAGATACCTCGACCAATAGGCGTCCAGATACTCCTGGGCGGTGGCGGCGCAGGTGCCTGCATCCAGCACGTCATTGACGTAGAGCAGGTACTGAGCGATGCAATGGCATTGCTCGGGCGTGAACATGTCGTGTGGCCGATACCGCCTCTGGGCTTCATGCTTGCCCCAAGGATTGAAGGCGTATTGCGCGCTGTCCACCGAGTTGGACTCGGTGTCATAGCCTGTGCGGACCAGCCATGACATGTAGGCGGGGGCGTAGTAGACATGGCCCTTGATGTCCACGAAAGAAAACACCGATTCACTCCTGGCGATGTGTTCGTCGGGTACGTCTTGCCACCGTGCATCCACATCCTTCATACGGGCAACCAGGCGTTCAGCGCTGGAGGCGCCGTCATCGATGGCACTGGCCTCGTGCAGGGACACCCCTCCCTCACGCGACACCCCGTCAAAGGCCTGCTCGATGAGGGCCAGGATGTACGCCTTGCGATCCATCAATCACCCTCATCCATGTCATGAGCAGATGCATGAAAGCGCCTCATCGCCGCACTGCGCAGCACATACAGGCCCGCCCCGATGACCAAGGCAGCCCAACACAAGGGCGCGGCAAGGTCGACAACAGGGGCCTCAACGTGGCTCAACTGAATCAAGGTGTCTGCGCCCAAGACAAGGCACACATAGGCATACGCCCTTGCCGCGCCCTGGTGGCCTCGCAGCGCCCACACGCTCAGCGCACCCAGCAGTGCGGCCCCCGCCAGGCCCGTCAGCAACGGGCTGTGAACCACAAAGACGATGCCAACTCTGGCCATGACCACGGTGGCCATCAGGAACACCAGTGGGGGCGGGGCTTTCATGGACATCAATGGGCCTTCAGATGCCTTTGGAAGAATCCAGCAATCTTGCCGTTCATGTCCGGGACCACCTTCGCACGGTCGAAGTCGGCAGACAAACAACACACCAGCAACACGGCAAGAATGGTTCCGATCACGAATGCTTCCTGGTCACTTTCTCATCCAGATTGCCACCGACCCCATGAGGCTGATCACTCGATGACCCGGTTGGTGCATAGACGTCCTTGAACATCATCATCTCAGCGAGTCGCTCTTCATGGCGCCCCGGGAAGCCGCAAGCCGGCGCAAAGGCCTCAGCTTCTTTGAAAGTACCAAAGAGTCGGTCCCACAAGGTCAGGTCGCCGAAGTTGTACCTGTGCACATCGAGTTGATGATGGATGGAGTGATGCTCTGGCCGTTGAATGAAGTAGCCCAGCCACACGGGCGTGCGGATGTTGGCGTGATAGAAATACTCGCCGGTGGCACCAAAGAAGGAGGTCCAAGCGCCAGCCTCGGCCGTACCGCCAAACACGCAGTAGATCAGGAAGCCTGTGAGGATGGAGTCAGCCGCGATCTCGATGGGGTGCTTGTAAAACGAGGTGAGCACCTCGATGCGGCTGGGGCTGTGGTGGATCTGATGGAACAGCAACCAAAAGCCATTGGCATGCCGGATGCGGTGCCACCAATAGAACACGAAGGTGCCCACCACCCAGTAGAACAGCCCCTCGATGAAGGCGCTCTCCCAAGCGCCCATCTGCAGCAAGGCATGGCTTCGAAAATATTGATTCCAAGTCAGCCCGCCCAGGCCGATGAGCGCCAGCTGCATCAGGTTCATGAAGGTCGCACGCCAATACCAGTTGGGCGAATGCGGCAGCTCCCGCCCAGGCGCGATGCGCTCATAAGCGAAGAAGATGGCGGTGCTGATGACGATCAGCGCGGCCGGCAAGAATTGCTCTTGGTAGGGCATGGGCTGACCGCTCAAGGAAGACGAACGACCCGCGTCCTGGCCAGAAAGTCCCCCAGGCGCCTGCGCTGTTTGCCCACGATGAACACCCAGTCCACAAAGCCCAAAGCCAACAAGCAGAAGTTGCGCGCCACCGACTGCAGGTAGCTGCATGGCTGCCCCGTCTCAAAGTGCACCACCGAGCTTTTGGTGAACTTCTTGCCGACGCTCTGGCCGCCAGGCAAGCCATCACAAAGCAGCAGATAGAGGAACCAAGCCAGGAACGTCAACTCAAGCGGCCAGTCGATGACACCAGCCACAAAGTACATGGCGGCGCCTACAACAAGCGCGACCAAGCTGTCCAAGAACTGCGCCGTGAAACGGTCGCCAATGGATGCGAGTTGAAAGTTCATTCCCTGTGCTTTCTTCTAGCGGATCAGCATGACTGCGAGGATGCAGGCGACGGATTGGGCCCGTGTCATCCACCGATGATCTCAATCGATGCGAGCCACACAATGGCAGGCGAAGGGAACGCCTTGTCCATAGCCGCCCGCGTCATCGCCCCAAAGCACGTCGGCCACACCTTGCCAAGCCAGCTCAATCTGCTCGCCCTCTGCGCCAAGAATACGCCCAAAGCCCAAACTTGCCTCGCACGTCTCATGGTGGCTGAACACGTAGAGAACGCCCATCTCGGGGTGCGGGTAGGCATCATCAGCCGAGGTGCCCCAACTCAAGACTTCGCCTTGCAGGTCATGGACATCGCCGACCGGCAGGCGCAGGCCGTGGTGGTAGAGGTAAGGGACCCAGCGCTCGCCATCGAAGTCTTGCGCTTCGGTCTCGATGTCGAGCGTCCAGTGGCGTTCGCCGCGAGACAGGACCGCGCTGGTGACCTGAAATCGGCGCTCGTGAAGTTGGAGTGTGCCAAGCATGGTTTCAGATCATGCCTGAGGTGGCAGCCCCGCTTCGAACTGCGGCGCATCGTCGGTGATGGGCCACCAGTTGGCTTTGCTGGCCACGTGGCCATGCGCCAACACATGCGTGTCGATGGGCTCGTTGATCAAACCCAGCCGCAGGCGCAGCACCTCAGGCCGGGCCGCAAGCTGGCTGTAAACAGGCGAGCCACAGCGGCTGCAGAAGGCGCGCACTTTGCCGGGTGAAGACTCATAGCGGGTCAGCAGATCCTGGCCTTGCAGCCATTTCACATCGGCCGCTTGCACGGGCGCATTGGTGGCAAACACCGTGCCCTGCGCCTTGCGGCATTGGCTGCAATGGCAGACCTGCACGGGTGGCAAGGCACCTTGGATGCGGAATGCAATGCCGCCACACAGGCAGTTGGCGGTGTAGGTGCTCGTGCTGTTCGTCGTGCTCATGGCGCATCAAACCTTGATGTTGAAACCGATGTCCACCTCAGAGGCGGGCTTGCCACCGTGCACACCCCAGTTCTCGGGCGGGTGCTCACGCAAGTTGATCAGCACCTCTTCGGGCGGAATGCCCAGCGGGGCGAGGTTTTCGACCAAAGCCGCATACAGACGGCGCTTGGCCTCAAGCGAGCGGCCGCTGAACATGTCAAAGGTGATCAAGGTGTAGCGGTCTGTCCGCTTCGGTGGGCCGGTGAAGCGATGTGGCGGGTGCTCAATGAAACGGATGGTTTTGTCCCAGTCGGGCGTCTGAATGCCCGTCATCATGGCGGCGTGAACCGCGTCGATGATCTGGGTTTCTTGCTCAGCGGTGTAGCTGCGGCGCACTTCGATGGTGATGGTGGGCATGTGGATGTTCAGTGCCGATGGTTGAATTCGTCGACAAGGTCGATGGGCAAACTTGCGCCTTCTTGGTTGGGCGTATACCAACGGGTTGAAACTCGTTGCTCCTCACGTGTGAAGAGCCCCACCCACACCAAGCCTGTCGCAGGCTGAGTGACCACCATCGCTGCATCGGCGGGGCAGTTGTGCGGACGGCAAACATGAGCCACCAGGTAGCCGCCACGCTCTTGCACCTTGGATTCCACCGTCAATTGCCGAAGTGTCTTGATCTCAGCCTTGGGCAAGAGCGTTTGTATGGCCGACTGCAAAGGCTCACGCTTGAAGAGGCTGCGCTGGCTGCTGTCTTTGTCAGACGGGTATTTGCCTGACCAGAACTGGAGGGCCGCCCCATCGGGCTGGCCAGCCAAGGCGGCAGAGACCAAGCCCATGCACAGCGTCAAAAGAAAGAGCCTGTTTGGTTTGATCGCGTTCATCTGGCTGAACTTGATTTGCGTTTTCATGGCTTCGGCATCGTTGATCGAAGAGCCCACAGCTTGACCTTGTCAAACTTCGGCCCGGCCCATGGATCCCAAATGGTCTTGTCGCCATCACTTTTGGCGCCGGGCCAATTCCCAAGCGAGCGCGACATGGCTCGCGCGTAAACGCCATGGGATCGCATGACATGGGTCTTGCCTGCGCTCCCATAGGCATACCCCCCAGACTCCTTGGCATCGCCGGGATAAACCACGATGACGTGGCCATTGGGCGTGTCATCTGCGCCGCCTACGATCAGGGCACCGGCTTTGGCCATGGCTGCGAGCGACCGACTGTCTCCCTTGTCCACCTCCACCCAATCAGTGCTTCGCTCGAGAAATTTCAACAGTTGATTGGCAACCAAATACTGCTGATCAGGCACATAGGCCTGGATGGCGTGCCAGACAAAATGGCTGCATGAGTGCTTGGCATCAGGACGATCAAACGCATCTTGTAGCGCGTCTTTCAACTCGGGCATGAGAACTCCGTGATTTTGTGTTCGCGCGTGTGCTTCAAGGCCTCATATGCCTTGGCTTTTTCACGCCAATTCAGCTGCGGCAAAGCATAACCTCCCCCTTGGGCCGGGTTGTCTACACGCACCCTGACCATGGCGGGTCGGCCTTGCGAGTTCATCACATAAGAAACGATCAGCCCTCGAGGCTCATCCAAGGGAAAAAGCTCAGGCAGGACAGCGAGGCAACGACCCGTTGAATCCACCAGCTGTGGCCTGGGAAAATCTGGCCATGCGCGGGCTGCTGGGTTTGCGTCCAAGTAACTTTGAGCCCAAACACTGAGCAGCCAGACCTTGGGCTGGTCTTGAGCACGCCCGACCAAAGGGCAAGCCTTCGCGTGCTGGAGCCATCCATCCATGCTCGAAGGCCAGGAACCCTTGAAGCTGCCACCAGGATGTGGCTGGCAACTGGCCTCCACCAAGTGAACCCAGGTGCTCGGTCCCGCCTGAGCAGCAGGCAAGGCCAACAGGAAGATCAAAGACATCGCCAACAGGTTGGAATGCTTTTTCACAGACAGTTCCATCAACGATTTCCCCCAGGTCTTGAGCCCTCAGGCAGATCTTTGAGCCAGGCGAATTTTCTGCCTTTGAACCCACACAGATTGGAACTCTTCAACTGCGTCGCCATAGGACCTCTCGCGTTTTGGATTGAGTTCATGGTCAAAACATCACCAACCTCAAATCCACCTTGTCCGCCCCATCCCGAAAGCCCTCGCGCCAGTGCGAGACGATCTCGAAACCATGCTGCACATAAAAGGGCGCGACCTTCAGCGTGGTGTCCACGATCAGGTATTTGGTGGGCGGGCCATGGCGCTTGAGGTGCTCGATGCGGTGCTGCAGCAGGCGTGAGCCCAGGCCCTGGCTGTGCCAGTCGGCATGGACCTGACCAAAAACCAGCACGGCATGGTTGTAAGAATCAGAGACCTCATAGCCGCCAAAGCCCACGACCTCGCCACCGGCCACCACCACAAAGCTGGGGCCATCGGGCTCGTCCAGGGCGCTGACAAACCAGGCTTCGTCTTCGGCGCTGAAGAACGCTGGCACGTTAGAGCGAAAACACAGCAAGGCGGCCTCGCGGTCAGCGGTTTCATAAGGGCGAATGTCGATGGTGGGCATGTTGAGCTGGCGGATGGACTGCTGCAAATTGGCATGGGCCTGGGCTTCCCAGGCTTGCTGCAATGGGGGTGTTTGGTAGATGGGTTGGCGGGCGTCGAACTCCCGCAAGATCTGTTCGCGCCGCACGCGGAACATCTCCGGTGGCACCCAACTGTATTCGCGCTGCACCTGGGCTTCGTACTCAGCAAAGCGCTCAGGGCTGGCGCCAAGAATGGCCAAGTCAATGTCCACCAGCAGGCAGGCGTCCATGCCTTGCGGCAAGGCGGCATGGCAGGTCGCCATGATCAGCTGTTCAACGCGCTCAGCCACATCATCAGCAGCGCCACTTGCCCGCAACTCACGGCGCGCCCAGGCGGCGCTTTGCGCTTCGTTGTCGTGCGCTTGCACGTCATACACAGCGTCATGGAACCACAAGGCCAAGGCCACCTCACCGGGGCGTTCGGCCACATGCCACACGCGCTCCAAGTGGCCCAGACACTCCTGCAGGTGCTGCAGGGTGTGATAGTGGCGCTGGGGCTCGCCATAGGCATTGATCAGCCTGTCCAACAGCCCTGGTGCAGGCTCAGCGCCGATGGCTTGCCAGGCACGGTGCCAGGCTTCTTGCAACTCGTTCATCTCGTCTCCTCCCATGTCTTCCCTGATGTCTTCATGCGGCACAGCTTGACACCACGGATTCAGCCTACCCAGGCGTCGAACGCCAGCTTGTGCCCCGAGAGGCCCAAGGCCAAAGTGGCGACCCAATAGAAGGGCTTTTCCGGGATGTACTTCAACACTCGCATGCCGATCCACACACCCAGCGGCACCAAAGGCAACATGATGGCCGAAACCTTGAGCGTCTCCCAACTGAACAGCCCCAAGCCAATGTGCGTGGGCAGCTTGGACAGGTTGATGACCGCAAAGCCCGCCACGCGTGGGTCAGCGAGAACATGAGTGCCCCACTTGTGTAGGGACATCTGCATTGACGGGCCCGGAATGTCTTGTCGCCTGGCCCATGGCGCTGGGTTTGCCCTGCGAGCAGCCATGAATGGCGTAAGGTCTTAGCTCGCGCCCACTTTGCGCTTCATGCAAACCGCAAGGCGCACAGACCCAAGCCCCCACATGGGGCAGGCTGAAGCCTCTGCTCGCATGAGTGCGCGGCAAGACGCTTGACCGGACGGTCACAGGGATTCTGCACTTGATGCAGTTCCCCAAGAATCGCCCTGACCCATGAAACAACACGCATCCACGCTGACCGCCCTTCGGATTGCCGTGACCTATGTCGCGGTGGCCTTGCTATGGATCGCCACCTCGGACACCTTGTTGATGTTCAGCGTCTCAGACCCACAGTCGCGAGCGCTGCTGGGATCGGCCAAGGGCGGCTTGTTTGTCTTGCTGACAGGCAGCGTGCTGTTCACCTGGGTGCGCGAGCGCCTGCGAGAACGCGATGTCGCCCTGGGCCTCAAAGACGAGGCCTTGCTGAAGGAACAAGCGGCCAGCCAAGCCATCAAACCACCCCAGCCTGATGCGCCTGCTGATCCGCGTGATAACTAGACCGCACCATGGCCCCCACCGCCGCATGCGTGAAGCCCATCTTCACCGCCTCGGCTTCAAACATCTTGAAGGTGTCGGGGTGCACATAGCGGCGCACGGGCAGGTGGTGGCCTGAAGGCGCCAGGTACTGGCCGATGGTGAGCATGTCGATGTTGTGCTCGCGCATGTCGCGCATGACCTGCAGGATCTCTTCGTCGGTCTCGCCCAGGCCGACCATGATGCCGCTCTTGGTGGGCACGTCGGGGTGCAGGGCCTTGAACTTCTTGAGCAGGTTCAGGCTGAACTGGTAATCGCTGCCGGGGCGGGCCTCTTTGTACAGGCGCGGTGCGGTTTCCAGGTTGTTGTTCATCACGTCGGGCGGGGCGGCCTTGAGGATCTCCAGCGCGCGGTCGTCGCGGCCCCGGAAGTCGGGCACCAGGATCTCGATGCGGGTCTCGGGCGAGAGCTCACGCGTTTGGCGGATGCACTCCACGAAGTGGGCGGCGCCGCCGTCGCGCAGGTCATCTCTGTCCACA
Source organism: Pseudomonadota bacterium (assembly GCA_041165245.1). Taxonomy (GTDB): domain Bacteria; phylum Pseudomonadota; class Gammaproteobacteria; order Burkholderiales; family Burkholderiaceae_C; genus Aquabacterium. Next base: position 3,153 of record JBEANX010000305.1, on the reverse strand, counting down.
CTGGTGATCACCACGTACTTGAGCTTGAGGGCCGCGATGGTCTTGGCCAGGTTGGCGGGCTCGTTCACATCCAGCGGGTCGGGGCGGCCATGGCCCACGTCGCAGAAGGGGCAACGGCGGGTGCACTTGTCGCCCATGATCATGAAGGTGGCTGTGCCCTTGCCGAAGCATTCGCCGATGTTGGGGCAGGAGGCTTCTTCACACACCGTGTGCAGCTTGTGCTCGCGCAGGATGTTCTTGATCTCGTAAAAGCGCGTGCTGGGTGAGCCCGCTTTGACGCGGATCCAGTCGGGCTTTTTGAGCACTTCACCCACCGGCACCACCTTGATGGGGATGCGGGCCGTTTTGGCCTGGGCCTTTTGCTTGGCGCTGGGGTCGTAAGCGGCCGAGGTGCTTGCTGCGGGCGCTGCGGGATCGGTGTGGTCAGTGCTCATGTGGGTGCGGGCACCTGCCACCAAGGCAAGGCACCACCCGGCACTTTAGCCCATGGGGGCATGGCCCGCCATGGTGGAGGGCCACATGCCTGTCGCCATGGCGGGCCATCACAGGGCGCTCAGCCCAGCGTCAAGCTCACGCCAAAGCCCTGGGGCACAGAGTCGATGCGCAATCGCCCGCCATGCACGCGGGCCACTCGGTCGGCCAGCATCAGGCCCAGGCCCATGCCTTCTTCGTAGCTCTGGCGGGCCAGGGCACCATCCAGAGCCAGGCGGCGCTCCTCCCTCACGCCCGGGCCGTCATCGACCAGGGTGATGGTGGCCAGCCCCTGGTGCACGCTCAGGGCAAAGCGCGCGTGGTGGGCCCCGTAGCGCACCGAGTTGTCCAGCAGGTTGATCAGGGCGGCGGCCAGCAGGTCGGGGTCAGCATCCACCTGGGCGCAGCCTTGAGCCGTGATGCTCAGGCCTTCGATGCCGGGCAAGTTGTGGATGGCATCCAGCAGATCCAGGGGCACGCGTTGGGGCTCGCCCCCGCTGCGAAACAGGCTGAGCAGGGCCGTGACGACGCGGCCCAGTCGGTCGGCCGCCTCACGGGCTCGCTGCAGGCGGGGCTGAAGCTCAGGCGGGCATTCGCGCTGGGCCACGGCCAGCTGGGTGCCCAGGCCGGCCAAAGGGGTGCGCAAGGCGTGGGCGGCGTTGGCGCTGAAGGCTCGCTCGCTGGCCACATTGCGGGCCAGGCGTTCGCCCAGGTGGACGATGGCATCGCGCAAGGGCAGCAGCTCCTCGCGGGTGGCGGTGGGGGCGCGCACGCCTTCGTCCAGCGGGTGGTAATTGGCGACCTGGCGAGACATCTCCACCAGCGGCTCCAGCTCGCGGCTGGCGCGTCGGCTCAGCCACAGGGCGCAAATCAGTCCCACCAGCAAAGCGCCTGCGGCCGTGAGGCCTGCGGCCTCCAGCCGGGCGCGGCTGCGCTCGTCATGGGGTTGAGCCACAAAGAGCATCGCGCCTTGGCTGTCAAAGGGCATGCCGTAGGTGTGCCACTCGGGGCCATCGTCAAACCATTTGTCGTGCGTGCTGGGGCCCAGGGCTTGAGCAGGTGCGCTGTGCGAACGCAGGCGCACATGGCCATCAGGCGAGACCAGCTGCCAGACCAGGTGCTCGGTGTGAGGGGGGGCCGGCAAGGCGCCACCATGCTGATCAGGCACCCAGCGGGCGTCGGCATGTAAGAGGCCGTAGAGGATCTCGGCCGACTCCTGCAGGGCGCCGTCCAGCACATCGTCCACCTTCTGGTGCACGGCCACCCAGACCACGCCGAACACGGCCAAGCTCCAGGCCAGGGAGACCTGGGCGACCACGCGGCTCAGGCCTCGGCGGATGGAAGGGGCATGGGTCATGGCTGGCCCTTCACAGCGTGATGCGGTAGCCCAGGCCCCGCACGGTTTCGATCAGGCCGTGGCCCAGTTTGCGGCGCAGGCGCGAGATGTGCACCTCCAGGGCGTTGCTGGCCACCTCACCATCCAGGCCCAGCATGAGGGCCTCCAGGTCGGTCTTGGAGACCACCCGCCCGGGGCGCGACACCAGCGCCTCAAGCACCTGCCACTCACGCTGGGTGATGTCCACGCGCGCACCCTCCATCCAGGCGGCCTTGGCGGTGAGATCCACCTCAACATCGCCCACCCTCAGGCGGGGCGAGGCCACGCCCACGCTGCGGCGCTGCAGGGCACGCAAGCGGGCCACCAGCTCCTCAGGCGCGAAGGGTTTGACGAGGTAGTCGTCGGCGCCGGTGTCCAGGCCCTGGATGCGGTCGCTCAGGCGGTCACGCGCCGTCATCATCAGGATGGGCGTGCGGGTGCCCTGGCGGCGCAGGGTGCGGATCCAATCGAGCCCCGAGCCATCGGGCAGTTGCCAGTCGACCAACAAGGCGTCATACGGCTCGGCCTGCAGGGCGCTGACATCCAGCAGGCGCTGGCACCAGTCGACCACATGGCCTTCAGAGCGCAAATAGGCGCTGATGCCATCGCCGAGGATGGCGTCGTCTTCAAGGAGCAGCAGGCGCATCGGTCAGAAGGCTCAAGTTGGGAGGAATCACAGGGCGCAAGCTTGCCACGAGCTGGGCGGGGGTGTCTTCAGGTGGGCGTCAGGCTGGCTGCCTAGAGTGCAGGCAAGGTGTCCATCAGGGCACCTGTGTTTGCCCTCATGTCTGCCCAGATGACAGCCCTCATGCCTGCCCAGATGACAGCCCTCATGCCTGCCTTGCTCCGCCCCTCCATGTTCGCACTGCCGCTGTGGCTGCTGAGCCTTGCTGCCACAGCGCCCGCCGCGGCCGAGCCCCTGCTGGCCCTGCAAGCCGCCCAGGCTGACAAGCTGGGCCTGCGCACCGCCCAGCTGCAAGCTGCCTCCGACACAGGCCGCGTCTCCCTTCAAGGCCAGATCACCCTGCCACCTCACTTGCTGCGCGTGGTCAGTGCCCCAGCGGCCGGCCTGATCGAACAGGTGCACGTGGCCAAGGGCGATGCGGTGGCGGCCAAGCGCCCCCTGGTATCGCTCCACGCGCCGCAGTTGGTGGAATGGCAACGCGAGCACCGCCAGGCCGTGCTGCAAGAGCAGCTGGCCCGCCAGACCGCCCAGCGCGACCAGAGCTTGCAGGCCGAGGGCATTGTCTCCAGCGCCCGCTCACAAGCCAGCCACAACCAATGGCTGATCGCCCAGGCGGCCGTGA
>JBEANX010000304.1:0-3394 GCA_041165245.1 Pseudomonadota bacterium | reverse complement strand
CGAGCGCGACCTGGACTTCGACTACCTCGGCCTGCAGACCCTGTACGACCGCTACTTCCTGCACCACAACGGTCAACGCATTGAAATGCCCCAGGCATTCTTCATGCGCGTGGCCATGGGCTTGTCGCTCAACGAAATCGACCGCGAAGCCCGCGCCATCGAGTTCTACGAAGTGCTGTCGTCGTTCGACTTCATGTCGTCCACCCCCACGCTGTTCAACTCGGGCACCCGCCGCTCGCAACTGTCCAGCTGCTACCTGACGACCGTGCCTGACGACCTCGACGGCATCTACGAAGCCATCAAGGAAAACGCACTGCTGAGCAAATTTGCTGGCGGCCTGGGCAACGACTGGACCCCCGTGCGCGCTTTGGGCTCGCACATCAAGGGCACCAACGGCAAGTCGCAAGGCGTCGTTCCCTTCCTGAAGGTGGTCAACGACACGGCCGTGGCCGTGAACCAGGGCGGCAAGCGCAAGGGCGCTGTGTGCGCTTACCTGGAATCGTGGCACTTGGACGTCGAAGAGTTCCTGGAGCTGCGCAAGAACACGGGTGACGACCGCCGCCGCACCCACGACATGAACACGGCCAACTGGATCCCTGACCTGTTCATGCGCCGCGTCATGGAAAACGGCGACTGGACCTTGTTCTCGCCCGCCACATGCCCTGACCTGCACGACAAGTTCGGCATCGCCTTCGAAGAGGCTTACACCGCGTACGAGGCCAAGGCCGACCGTGGCGAGATCAAGCTGTTCAAGCGCCTCAAGGCCACCGATCTGTGGCGCAAGATGCTGACCATGCTGTTTGAAACTGGCCACCCTTGGATCACCTTCAAGGACGCCTGCAACGTTCGCTCGCCCCAGCAGCACGTCGGCGTGGTTCACTCCTCGAACTTGTGCACCGAGATCACCCTGAACACCAACGGTGGCGAAATTGCTGTGTGTAACCTGGGCTCGGTCAACCTGGCCCAGCACATCAAGGACGGTGGCATCGACCACGCCAAGCTGCAAAAGACGGTCAACACCGCCATGCGCATGCTCGACAACGTGATCGACATCAACTACTACGCCGTCAAGAAGGCGCGTGATTCGAACCTGCGCCACCGCCCTGTGGGCCTGGGCATCATGGCCTTCCAGGATGCGCTGTACCAACTGCGCGTGCCATACGCCAGCCAGGCCGCTGTTGAGTTCGCCGACCGCTCCATGGAAGCCGTCTGCTACTACGCCTATCACGCATCGACCCAGCTGGCCGAAGAGCGCGGCCGCTACAGCAGCTACCGCGGCTCGCTGTGGGACCGCGGCATCCTGCCGATCGACTCGCTCAAGCTGCTGGCCGAGCAACGCGGTGGCTACGTCGAAGTCGACACCTCCACCACGCTGGACTGGGACAGCCTGCGCGCTCGCATCACCACCTTTGGCATGCGCAACAGCAACTGCGTCGCCATTGCGCCTACCGCCACCATCTCGAACATCGTGGGTGTGGACGCTTCGATCGAACCCTGCTTCGGCAACCTGTCGGTCAAGTCCAACCTCTCGGGCGAGTTCACCGTGGTCAACGAGTACCTGGTGCGTGACTTGAAGAAGCTGGGCCTGTGGGACGACGTGATGGTCATGGACCTCAAGCACTTCGATGGCTCGCTGCGCCGCATCGACCGCGTGCCTGAAGAGATCAAGAACCTCTACGCCACAGCCTTCGAAGTCGAAACGGTGTGGCTGGTTGAAGCCGCCTCGCGTCGCCAGAAGTGGATCGACCAGGCCCAATCGCTGAACATCTACATGGCTGGCGCATCGGGCAAGAAGCTCGACGAGACCTACAAGCTCGCATGGCTGCGCGGCCTCAAGACCACCTACTACCTCCGCACCATTGGCGCGACCTCGGCTGAGAAGTCCACCGTCTCGCGTGGCCAGCTCAACTCGGTGTCCTCATCAAGCGCAGGCTCGATGAATGCTGCGCCCGCAGGCCAATCCGATTCGATCGCAAGCTCAGACGCCATGATGGCTGAGCCTGCCACCGACATGAAGTTCTGCTCGATCGACAACCCCGATTGCGAAGCCTGTCAGTGAGCTTGAACGCAAGGCCGATGCGATGCACATGCATCGGCCTTGTGCATCGACTGCATGCAGTCATGCGAACAGCCCATTGATTCGAAGCCTTCTTGATGTTTTCGATGCAAGCCAGCAACAAACGTGGCTTGCACATGTCAATAAGTGCTTGGTGTTTTTAACAACACCCTTCCATAATCCAACCCCATAGGATGCTCACCATGTTGGTCTGGGAAGACAACACGCCTACCCCCTCAAACGCGACGCTCAACGCGCCCACCGGTTCTGTGCCACCAGCCTCTGGTCTCGCACGGGACACGCATCTGTCACCCTCTCACATTGATCGCGCAGCGGCTTCAACAGCTGCAGTGTCAGCTGTCGCATCGGCTCAAGCCTTTGCTCAAGCATCGGCCGCACAAGCCTTGGCCATGCCTTCGATGAAGGCCCAGCCCGCTGCCGCTCGCCGCGTCAACGCCGCTGACAAGCGCATCATCAACGGCCAGACCGACGTCAACCAGTTGGTGCCCTTCAAGTACAAGTGGGCCTGGGAAAAGTACCTCGCCACCTGCGCCAACCACTGGATGCCCCAAGAGGTCAACATGTCTCGCGACATCGCCCTCTGGAAGGACCCCAATGGTTTGTCGGAAGACGAGCGCCGCATCATCAAACGCAACCTCGGCTTCTTCGTGACCGCTGATTCGCTGGCCGCCAACAACATCGTGCTGGGCACCTACCGCCACATCACGGCGCCTGAGTGCCGCCAGTTCCTGTTGCGTCAGGCCTTTGAAGAAGCCATCCACACCCACGCGTATCAATACATCGTGGAGTCGCTGGGTCTGGACGAATCCGAGATCTTCAACGCCTACAACGAAGTCCAATCCATCCGTGACAAGGACGAGTTCCTGATCCCCTTCATCGAAGCGATCATGGACCCGAACTTCAACACCGGCACGCCCGAAAACGACCAGACGCTGCTCAAGTCGCTGATCGTGTTCGCTTGCCTGATGGAAGGTCTGTTCTTCTACGTGGGCTTCACGCAGATCCTGGCCCTGGGCCGTCAAAACAAGATGACGGGCGCTGCCGAGCAGTACCAGTACATCCTGCGTGACGAGTCCATGCACTGCAACTTCGGCATCGACCTGATCAATCAGCTCAAACTCGAAAACCCACACCTGTGGACGGCCGAGTTCAAGGCCGAGATCAAAGCCCTGTTCAACAAGGCCGTCGAGCTCGAATACCGCTACGCCGAAGACACCATGCCTCGTGGCGTGCTGGGCCTGAACGCCTCCATGTTCAAGGGCTACCTGCGCTACATCGCCAACCGCCGCGCCACCCAGATCGGCCTGGAGGAACTCT
>JBEANX010000303.1:0-6730 GCA_041165245.1 Pseudomonadota bacterium | reverse complement strand
CATTGGCGCAGGCGTTCGCTGTCTTGGCGGTAGGCGGTGCTGAGTTGGCTCAAGCCCCAGAGCTCTTGCGTGCGCTCGGTCAGCCGGTGGCAGGGCGACTGCATGCCAAAGACCATTGCCTCGTTGTCCAGGCCCAGGGTTTCGAGTGTGGTGCGGCAGGCGTCCACGCCGCCCACCAGGTTGTCAGGGCGCACCAGCAGGCCCTTGCTCACCTCGCGGAAGCCCAGCATGCGCAGGGCGCGGTCGCGCCGGGCCAGTGCGCTGCGGTCGCTCCTGGGCAAGGCCGCCACGTGGGCCGCAATGTATTGGCCGTTCCAGGACGACATGCGCTGTTCGATCTCTCGCCAGGCAGACACCGCCTGCCCCAGCTTGCGGGCGCCTTCACCCAGTGTGTAGCTGCCCCGCCCGGCCGTCTCCGCCAAGGTTTCGTTTTGCAGGCGCACCAGGGCCACTCGGATGTTGTTTTCACTGATGCCAAACAGTGCGCCGGCTGCCACGAGTTGGCGGGCCGGGAAGGCCTCACCCTCGGCGGCCAGAAGCAGGGTCTGGATCAGACCCTTGGCGGTGGGGGAGGCGGAAGCAGAAAAAACCATGGAACAACACCGGAACGTTCAAGGACATTACTTAAATGCACCTGTATTTTTGGGGATTGTAAGGACGGCCCCAGGCCGGGGGAAGGCCTTGCCCCCGGAACAGGGAGCCCTCGTTCAGGGGTTTGGCGCGATGCATGCCCCTTGGGTTCGAAACCACGACAAACGAGGGCGCGCCATGTGGCAAGTCCTGCGTTTGTCTGTCGTTTTTTGATGTGAAACTGTGTCAATCGGCCTCAGGGTCAATCTTCAGGCGGCTTGCCTGCTCACCACATGCCCCGTTCCACCAAGATCGTTGCCACTTTGGGCCCTGCTTCCTCGTCGCCAGACGTGCTTGAGCGCATGATCCGCGCTGGGGTGGATGTGGTGCGCCTGAATTTCTCGCACGGCAAGGCCCAGGACCACATCGACCGCGCCACCCTGGTGCGCGAGGTGGCGCGCAAGGTCGGCACGGTGGTGGCCATCATGGCCGACCTGCAGGGCCCCAAGATCCGCGTGGGCAAGTTCGCCGAAGGCAAGGTCGAGCTCGAAAACGGCCAACCTTTTGTGCTGGACGCCAGCCGCGCCGAGCCGGGCGACCTGCATGGCGTGGGCCTGGATTACAAAGAGCTGCCGCGCGACGTCAAAGCCGGCGACATCCTGCTGCTCAACGACGGCCTGATCGTGCTGACGGTCGAGGCCGTCAAGGGCGAGCAAGACCACACCCGCGTGAAGGTGGGCGGTGAGTTGTCCAACAACAAGGGCATCAACAAGCAGGGCGGCGGCCTGACCGCCCCGGCCTTGACCGCCAAGGACATGGAAGACATCAAGACGGCCGCCAGCTTCCAGTGCGACTACATCGCCGTGTCTTTCCCCAAGAACTCGACCGACATGGAAATGGCCCGTCAGCTGTGCAATGTGGCCGGTGAGCCCTGGAAGCACCGCCCCGCCCTGATCGCCAAGATCGAACGCACTGAGGCCATCCCCAACCTGGAAAGCATCCTCAAGGCGTCTGACGGCATCATGGTGGCCCGGGGCGACCTGGCTGTGGAGGTGGGCAATGCCGCCGTGCCTGCGCTGCAAAAGCGCATGATCAAGCTGGCCCGTGAGATGGACAAGGTGGTCATCACCGCCACGCAGATGATGGAGTCCATGATCGTCAACCCCGTGCCCACGCGCGCCGAGGTGTCGGACGTGGCCAATGCCGTGCTCGACGGCACCGATGCCGTGATGCTGAGCGCCGAAACCGCCGCTGGCAAATACCCGGTCGAGACCATCGAACAGATGGCCAACATCGCGCTGGAGGCCGAGCGCGCCGAAGAGGTCTCGCTGGACGCCGACTTCACCAACAAGCAGTTCGCCCGCATTGACCAGTCCATCGCCATGGGCGCGCTGTTCACGGCTTACCACCTGGGCTGCAAGGCCATCATCGCCTTGACCGAATCGGGCTCGACGGCGCTGTGGATGAGCCGCCACAAGATCCACGTGCCCATTTTTGCGCTCACGGCGCAGAGCACGTCGCTGCACAAGATGGCGCTGTACCGCAATGTGCGCCCCTTGCTGGTGCCCACCTGCAACGACCGCGACGAGGCTCTGAGCCAGGCCGAAGCCATCCTGGTGGCACGCGGCGTGCTAAAGCCCGGAGACACCTACGCCATCACCTGCGGCGAGCCCATGGGACACCCCGGCGGCACGAATATGTTGAAAGTGTGTGAGGTTCAGGCCTGAAGCGTGGGCTGAACGACCCTCCCCAATAAGGGGGGGGGGCAGAAAAACGGGCCGTTTGGCGTATTTCCAAATGTGAACGAACGTGCAAGAATTTCACCATGCGCAAAACACCCCCTTTGATGTTGAGGGGGGGTATCCATGTTTTGAGAGGGGATCTGCATGCAGCCGTTGAGACAACTGGATCCTTACGCCGAAACGTCTCGGTATGACCCCAAAGGCGCAGCGCCGATGGACGTCAAAATCGGCCACTTGCCCTTTGTGGTGCGCTTGGTCCGAACCGAGTTGCAACTCCAAAAAGTGTGTGAGTTGAGGGCTGCAGCCTACGGCCATCACATGCCTGAATTTGGTGAGCGCTTGCTGGAGCCTGAGGGCTACGACACCGAGCCGGGCACCGTGATCTTGCTGGCAGAGGACAAGGCAACAGGCGCTGCTGTGGGCACCTTGCGAATCCATCTGAACACCCGAAAAAAACTGCCCATCGAAGTGGCTGTGACTTTGCCTGAGCGCATGCAGGGGCACTTTCTGGTGGAGGTCAGTCGCTTCTCGGTGCGCCCCGGGTACAGCCAAATGGATGTCAGGCTGGCTTTGTTCAAGGCGGCTTATTTGTACTGCTATGCCAACCAGGTGCAGTACATGATCGTCGGCGCGCGGCGCCCTCTCGATCGGATCTACAAGTCGGTGACTTTCCGCCCCCTCAGTGGGCAAGACGAGTGGATCCCGCTCCCCTATGCCGGCAACATTGAGCACACGGTGTTGGTGTTCGACGTGCTGATGGCGGAGCGCATCTGGTTCCAGGAGAACCACCGCCTTTACCCCTTCTTCAAGCAAACCTATCACCCAGATTTGCAGGTGTTCTCGGCCGTGAGTTCAGGCTGGACCACGCCACGCAAGATCACGGCAAGCGTCTGATGCGTCCAGCCCTGGTGAGCGAGGCGCAGATCCAACGCTCGGGGTGAGTCAGGCCGCAGCCGCTGTCTGTCGATTGGCGTTCAAGTAGAGCGACAGGATCGATGTCAGGTCGTGGTCTTCAAAAGGCTTGGACAGATGGGCGTCCATGCCAGCGCTGATGCAACGCTCGCTGTCTTCGGCCATGGCGCTGGCGGTCAATGCCACCACGGGCAGCCGTGTCAGGCCTTGCTCGCTCTCATAGGCCCTCAGGCGCCGCGTGGCATCAAAGCCATCCATCAGGGGCATCTGGCAGTCCATCAGCACCAAGTCCGGCCGGGGCAAGTCGGTGTTGGTCAAGCGGTTCAAGGCCTCGGCGCCGTCCCGCGCATGCTCCACAGTCAAGCCGAGGTGCTTGAGTTGGCTCTCCACGATCAATGCGTTGACCTCGTTGTCTTCGGCCAGCAGCACATGGCCAATGAGCTCGGCGCTGGTGTCTGAGTTGGCGTCATTGGCCTTGATCAGCCTGCGGGGCTTGAGAGCCTGTTGCTGTGGGTCGGGCTGTGCGGTGGCGGGAAGCGATGCACTGAACTCGAACACCGAGCCTCGCCCGACCTGGCTGTTGCAGGTGATGTCACCCCCCATGGCGCGGCTGATCTCCCGTGAAATGGTCAAGCCCAGGCCGGTGCCACCCACGGCCCGCCCGACGGCGTTGTCAGCCTGGCGGTAGGGGTCAAAGATGGACGCCAAGTCTTCCTTGGCGATGCCAATGCCCGAATCCTGGATCTGGACGACCAACAAGTGGGTGGAGGCTTGCCGAAAAGCCCTCAGCTGCACTTCGCCGCTCTCCGTGAATTTGATGGCGTTGCCCAATAAATTCAGCAGCACTTGTTTGACGCGCGGGGCGTCACCCTGCACCCAGCAAGGCTTGGGCAGCTGGATGTGGTCATGCATCTGCAGGCCTTTGGCGTGGGCGGTCACCATGGTCAGTTTGACCACGTCTTCCAACAGCTCATCCAGATCAAAGGGGTGGCATTCGATCTCCAGGTGGCCAGCGTCAATGCGGGAATAATCAAGGATGTGGTTGATGATGGAAAGCAGGTGCTCCCCCGAGCGCTGAACCAGCCCCAGTTGTTCGAGGTGAACGGGTTGACGGATGTCGTCCATCAGCATGCGGGTCAAGCCCAGGATGCCGTGCAGCGGCGTGCGCAGCTCGTGGCTCATGGTGGCGACGAACTGGCTCTTGATGGCGTGCTGACGCTCAGAATGCTGAAGCGCCTCTTCCTTGTCGGCCACCACGCGGTCCATCAGGAAGCGGCGCCAAAGCATTTCGATGACGTGTCTTTGAGCGCGCCGTGCGACGATCAGCATGCCCCCGACGAAAAGAATCAAGGCCAGGCCGCTGAACAGGCCGAAATCATCCTGCCTTGTCATCAGGTTCACGGCGGCTGGCAACACCATCGGCAGGCAATAAGCCAGGTTTGCACCCCAGTTGGCGTGCAAGGTGAAACTCGCCACGGCGGCCACACCGGCCAGGCACACGGCGATGACGGTGGCGTTTTGTTGGTCATGGAGTGGCATGAGCGCCAAACCGGCCATGCCCCAGCAGGCGCCGTCCAGAAGGATCAGCAGCACTGCCGTCTGATGAATGCCCTTGGATGGCGCGAGTTTTCGTGATTTGAACCACTCTGCCTGAAAGATGCGAGGGATGGCCACCAAGACCTTGACCGCAAGCCAAGCCTGGGCGTGGGCTGCGGGCACATGGTGGCTTGCATAAAATGCCAAGAGCGCAGCGAACACGGTCGCAAGGACAGTCACCGACGTGGACTGCCCGAGCAACATCCGCAATTGTTCTGCCCGGATTTGCTGACGCAGTGACCGGTCGATGGGGGGGAGCCGACCGGAGGCTGAATGTGGGTTCATAGCGTTACTGCCAACCACGAACGGTGAAAACAACCTGCACACAAGGGGTTGCATTCGAGCGTGGATTGTGGCGCCACAACCGTGACATTCTCCCTAAGAAGTAGGCCGTTGCGCAACGGTATTTCAAGCCATGGTGCGCAGATGGGCTTGAATGGGGGGATGTGTCGCCAATTCACCTCGCTAGAATCGCGCCAGTTCAAGAATTTCCGCCTCTTTTCACTTCTTTCTGGGGATCAACATGGCTCTCGTCTCTATGCGCCAGCTGCTGGACCACGCCGCTGAAAACGGCTACGGCATTCCAGCGTTCAACGTCAACAACCTCGAGCAGGTCCAAGCCGTGATGCAAGCGGCTGACGAAATCGGCGCCCCTGTCATCCTGCAAGCCAGTGCAGGCGCCCGCAAGTACGCTGGCGAGGCCTTCATCAAGCACCTGATCTCGGCCGCGGTTGAGATGTACCCCCACATCCCCCTGGTGATGCACCAGGACCACGGCCAGTCGCCTGCAATCTGCCAAGGCGCCATCGACCTGGGCTTCGGCTCGGTGATGATGGACGGCTCGCTGCGCGAAGATGGCAAGACCCCGGCCGACTTTGACTACAACGTCCAAGTGACCCGCAAAGTGGTCGAGATGGCCCACAAGGTCGGCGTGACGGTTGAAGGCGAGCTGGGCTGCCTGGGCAACCTGGAAACCGGTGAAGCCGGCGAGGAAGACGGCATCGGCGCCGAAGGCAAGCTGGACCACAGCCAGATGCTGACCGATCCAGAAGAAGCCGCCGTGTTCGTGCGCGAAACCCAGCTCGACGCCCTGGCCATCGCCATCGGCACCAGCCATGGCGCTTACAAGTTCTCGCGCAAGCCCACAGGCGACATCCTGGCGATCTCGCGCGTGAAGGAAATCCACGCCCGCATCCCCAACACCCACCTGGTGATGCACGGCTCCAGCTCGGTGCCCCAAGAGTTGCTGGCCATCATCAACCAGTACGGCGGCAAGATGAAGGAAACCTACGGCGTGCCCGTGGAAGAGATCCAAGAAGCCATCAAGTTCGGCGTTCGCAAGATCAACATCGACACCGACATCCGCCTGGCCATGACCGGCGCTGTGCGCAAGTTCTTGTTCGAGAACCCCGACAAGTTCGACGCCCGCGAATGGCTCAAGCCCGCTCGCGAAGCTGCCAAGCAAGTGTGCAAGCAGCGCTACATCGAGTTCGGCTGCGAAGGCCAGGCTGGCAAGATCAAGCCCATCACCATGGTCGACATCGCGGCCGCCTACGCCAGCGGCAAGCTGGCTCAGATCGTGTCCTGATTTTTCAGCCCACACCTCACGCGAAGCCGACAGCGCCATCCAGGCCTGTCGGCTTTTTTCATTCGCCAACCCTTTGAGAGGCTCACATGCTCAAGCTCCATGGTTTCCCACTGTCGAACTACTTCAACAAGGTCAAGCTGGCCTTGCTGGAAAAAGGCATTGCCTTTGAAGAAGTGCTGGTGGATTTCGGCAAAGGTGGCGCTGAAGGTGCCAAGTCGCCCCTGGGCAAGGTGCCTTTCCTAGAGACCGAGCACGGTGCGCTTTGCGAAAGCCAGGTCATGCTCGACTACATCGAAGCACGCTGGCCTGAGCCTGCTTTGGT
>JBEANX010000302.1:0-9385 GCA_041165245.1 Pseudomonadota bacterium | reverse complement strand
GCAGGCCGCCATGAAGCCATTCGCGGGCGACCTCTTCAAGGGCATGCTGGCCTTCTTCCTGCTCGACATGGGCTTGCAAGCGGCCAAACACATTGGCTCGCTCAGGCAACTTTCGCCCTGGCTGTTGGCCTACGGCCTGGGCGCGCCAGTGGTGCATGCCAGCCTGGCCTTGGGGCTGTGCGTGCTGACCGGGGTCTCGCAAGGCAACACCGCCTTGCTCATGGTGCTGGCCGCCAGCGCTTCGTACATCGCCGTGCCAGCCGTGATCCGCCATGCGATCCCAGAGGCCAACCCGTCGCTCTACATCGGCATGTCGCTGGGGCTGACCTTCCCGGTCAACATCCTGGTCGGCATCACGGCTTACACCCAGGTCGCACGGTACGTGGTGCCTGCAGGCTGACGCTTCAGGGGTGTTGAGCGCTCAGTCGAGGGCTCACTCGCTCAAACCAAGTGCTTCTGCGAAGGCTTGTGCAAAGTGCCCTCGCCCCGTGAGCGTGAGGGTGGCCGTGTGCCGAGGCTGGCCCGACGGCCCCAGGCGGCTGCGAAGCTGGCCCGAGGCTTCATCGAAAGTCAAGGCATCGACACTGGCCACTTCGTGCAAGCCTTGCAGCTCGTAGTCCCAGTCGGCACCTTCGTCGATGGGGCCACGCTCACCAGCAAAACGCTGGTGAGCCCATTGAAGCACCTCAGCGACTTCACGCTGCACGTTAGGCCACTGGGCAGGGCCGACCGAAGCCATGGCTTCGAAGGTGTGCACGCCTTCGGTGTCTTCGCTGTGGTCAAACACAAGGTAATCGAGGTTCATGGGCGAGAGCATAGCGAAGGCGATAATGCAGGGCCTCGCACCCGCGCGTGACTGCATCCCTCCTGCCCCCTGTACCGAACCATGTCTGCCACCGAATTCGCCCCGGGCCTGATCATCCAGCGCTTCACCCCACCCTTGCAGCTGAGCAACTTCAAGGCGATCGCTTTTGACATGGACTCCACCCTGATCAACATCGAGTGCATCGACGAGATCGCCGATGCCGTGGGCAAAAAAGCCGAGGTGGCCGCCATCACTGAAGCGGCCATGCGAGGCGAGATCACCGATTTCAAGGACAGCCTGCGCCGCCGTGTGGCCTTGCTCAAAGGCGTGCCGGCCCAAGCCCTGCAAGAGGTGTACGAGCAACGCCTCAAACTCAACCCTGGCGCGCCAGAGCTCATGGCCGCAGTCAAAGCCGCAGGCCTGCAGACCTTGCTGGTGTCTGGTGGTTTCACCTTCTTTGCCGACCGCGTGAAAGAGCGCCTGGGCATGCACGAAGCACACTCGAACGTGCTGGCCATCGACGGTGGGCTGCTCACGGGCGAAGTCATTGGCGAGATCGTTGATGGCGAAGCCAAACGGCATCATCTGCTGGCCCTTTGCCGCCGCATTGGCTGCGAGCCCTCGCAGGCCATCGCCGTGGGAGATGGTGCCAATGACTTGCCCATGATGGGCGCCGCTGGGCTGAGCGTGGCATATCACGCCAAGCCCAAGGTGCGCGAGCAGGCCATGGTGGCCATTCAAGAAGGCGGCCTGGACCGCCTGCTCGAAGTGATGGCCTGAGGCCGTTGCGGCCACCTTGGGGCCATCTCATCTAGGCTTCAGATCAAGGAAGTCTCTGTGCCGCGGGCCAGGTTGATGGTGGCCAGTTCGGCATCGGCCATGGCGGCACATTGGCGCAAGGTCTGCTTGAACGTGTCGAGCTCTTCATGGGTGTGATCCGCCATGACCTGCAGCCGCAAGCGGCTTCCCTTCATCGAGACCGCCGGGTGTTCCACCAGGTTCACCACCATGCCTTGCTCCAGCATGAAACGCGTGAGAAAGCGTGAACGGCCGATGCCCCCCAAGACCAGCGGAACCACGGCGGAGGGGTTGCCCAACACCTTCCAGCCTTCGGCCTGAAGGCCCTGGCGCAGGTGGGTCGCGTTGCTCAACAGGCGCTCGCGCCTTTGCAAGCCTTCGCTGGATTCAACGATGTCCAGTGCCTTGAGCACCACGGCCGCCTGAATGGGCGACATCGCATTGGTGAAGGTGTGTGGGCCGCACTGAAAGCGGATGGCCAGCTTCAAGCCGGGCTCATTGCAAGCCACAAAGCCACCGTTGGCGGCAAAGGTCTTGGAGAAGCTGCCCATGAGCACATCGACTTTGCCCAGCATGTTCTGCGCTTCCAGGGCGCCCAAGCCACGTTGGCCCATGCTGCCCAGGTCATGGGCCATGTCGACCAGCAAGGTGGCGCCATGCTTGTGGCACAAGGCCTGGTGCGTGACGAGGTCGGGCGTGTCCGCGTCCATGGAAAACAGCGATTCGGTGATCACCAGGATGCCGGCGCCCGGGTCCTGAGCGCGAATGCCTTGCAGGCAGCTCTCCAGCCCCTGGTCAGACAGATGCGGGAAGGCATGAACGTTCGGAGTGGCAGCGCGAGCACCCTCCCACAAACACGCGTGGGAAAGGCGATCAATCACGACGTGATCGGTGGGGCGCACCAAAGCGCGCACTGCACCGTAACCCGCCCCCCAACCCGTGGGAAACAGGGCGCAGGTGTTCACACCCAGAAACGCGCACAAGCGCCGCTCCAACTCGACGGACAGGGTCGTGTTGCCCATCAGCGCTGGGCTGCCGCCAGAGTGCACGCCATAGGCCTCAATGGCCTCGTGTGCGGCCTCTTTGATCTGCGGGTGACACGCCAGCGAGAGGTAATCCTGGCTGGCCAGGTTGAGCCCTTGGCTGATGACGCGGCCCCGCCTGTCGCGCGCCAAAGCCGTGGTCAACACGGGTCCGTCGATCTGCTTGGCAAAGGTGTCAAGCTTCAAGGGCTCCAGCATGTCCCAACCTGCGGTGAGCGGCCCAAAGCGCAGCAGCAGGTTGGAGGCGCCCAAGGTAGGCGCTCGCGCGGCCATCTGAGCCATGTAAGAGAAGAGGGTGCTGGTCAGGGCAATTGATGTTTCATCCATGTGGATGACTCTAGGTCAAACCCTTGAACTTTTTACGACATGAAATACCCCAAAGAAGGGGGAACAAGGGCCTTCACACCCCCTAAAATCGAGGGCCATCAAACATCAAGGCTTAAGTGCAATGCCCTCAGCCATCACCACGATGCCGTCCTCATCGGCATAGACCCAATCACCCGGGCGCACCCACACACCCTGGATCTGCACATCGACATCCTTCTGGCCTTCGTTGCGCTTTTCGGTGGGCAGGGGCATGGAGGCCAAGGCACGGATGCCGACTTCGCATTCGGCCAACTCGGCCACGTCACGCACGCAGCCGTCGACCAGCACACCCGCCCAGCCATTCTTTGCCGCGGCCTTGCCCAGGTTGCCACCCACCAAGGCGCGGCGCAGAGACGCACCGCCATCGACCACCAGCACACGCCCATGGCCGGGTGAATCGACCGCTGCCTTGACCAGCGAGTTGTCTTCAAAGCACTTGACGGTGCTCACAGGGCCTGCAAAGCGGGTGCGCTTGCCAAAATCCTTGAACACGGGGGGCAGCACGCGAAAGGCACCATCGGTGTCGTTCTTGTGGTCGTCGCAGATGTCGCAGGTCACGAAATGGCTCATGGTGGATCTCCAAGGTCAGAAATGAGGGTCTGATGAAGCAGCGGGCATGAACAGCCCTTGCCCGGATTGTCGCGTGATCAAGAGCCATGCCATGGCTGGCAGGCCACGCCACCCCCGGCCAGTTAGGCCGCGGCGGTGACGCGCCACATCAGCGACAATATCGGGTTACCCCTTGCGCACCCGCCGCATGCCCACTCGCGCCGCCGCCTCCTCACCGCCCACCCAAGCCTCAGCCCCCACAGCAAGCACCAAGCCCTGGTGGGCTCAGGCCTTGGTGTGGCTGGTCGGCATCGGGCTCATGGCCTGGTTGCTGCGGCATGTGCCCTTTGAAACGGTTCAGCGGGCGCTGGGCAAGCCCAGTGCGGACGTGTGGCTGTGCACCCTGGGCGGCCTGGTGTTGAGCTACCTGCTCCGAGCGGCCCGCCTTCAAGTGGTGATGGGCCTGGCCCCTGCAAACGGTACACGCCAATGGCTGGGCCTGCGGCTGGATGCGCTGCGCGTCATCCTCATGCACAACGCCGCCGTGAACCTGCTGCCCATGCGGGCGGGCGAATTGAGCTTCCCCTACCTGGCCTCGCGCCTGCTGCACATGCCTTTGAGCCGCGCAGTGGCCTCGCTGCTGTGGATGCGCTTGCAAGACCTCGCTGTGCTGCTGAGCTTGGGCCTGTTGTGCTGGCCCACCCTGCCCTGGACCTGGCGCTTGGGCGGTCTGGCTTTCATCGTCTTGGGCTGGCAAGCCGGCGTGCGCCTGCTGGACTGGCTGTACGAGCGCATGCAGGCCCCACAGGCACCCGATGGCGAAGTTGCCGCACCCAAACCCACGGCGGGCTGGCAAGGCTTGCTCGGGCGCTTTCATGAGGCCTTGCTGGAACCCCATCACCACCACTGGGC
Organism: Pseudomonadota bacterium; assembly: GCA_041165245.1. Taxonomy (GTDB): domain Bacteria; phylum Pseudomonadota; class Gammaproteobacteria; order Burkholderiales; family Burkholderiaceae_C; genus Aquabacterium. The sequence goes on along the minus strand of JBEANX010000302.1, from coordinate 4,912 downwards.
CACTTGGGCTTTCACTTGGGCGAACTGGGGCACCAAACTACTGGCCGGCGCTTGGCTCATGAGCCACATCTGTGGCGCTGACCTGGCCCAGGCCTGGGCAGGCGCACTCGGTGGTGAGCTGGCGGCCGTGGTGCCTTTGCAAGGCCCAGCGGGCTTTGGCACCTATGAGGCTGGCGTGTGGGCGGGGCTGCACCTGTCGCCCACCCCCACCGCTTCGGCCACGTCAAACATCGACATGACCCTGGCCGTGCCAGCCGCACTGGCCCTCCACCTGTGCTTCCTGCTGTGCGCCGTGCTGGCAGGCGCGGTGGCCTGGCTCATCCAATCGGCATCGCCAAATGGGCTGTCGGGGGTTCGTCAGAACACTCGCAATCCCGACTGACGAAATGCTCAGCAATTTGATACAAACACATCCAATGTCTTCGGCACCCATGGCTTCAGATCTCTTTTCCTCCCACCAGCTCTCCATCGTCGTGCCGATGTACAACGAGGTCGACAACGTCGAGCCCTTTGTCACCGCCGTCCACGAGGCCCTGGCCAGCTACCCCTACCCCTGGGAGCTGATCATCGTCAACGACGGCAGCCGCGACGGCACCCAAAAAGCACTGGACGAGCAAGCTCGCTTGCGCGGCCCCCACGTTCGCCCCATCCACCTGTGGCGTAACTTCCGCCAGACAGCGGCCATGCAGGCTGGCATTGACGCATCTCGCGGCGATGTGATCGTCACCCTCGACGGCGACTTGCAGAACGACCCCAAAGACATCCCCAAGCTGGTTCAGCGCCTGTTGCGCGAAGACCTCGACCTGGTGGCCGGCTGGCGCCAGAACCGCCAGGACGGCATGTTCCTGCGCAAGATCCCCTCCAAGATCGCCAACCGTTTGATCCGCCGCATCACAGAGCTTGAGTTTCAAGACCTGGGCTGCAGCCTCAAGGCCTACCGCGCCAGCGTGCTCAAGCGCGTGAGCTTGTATGGCGAGATGCACCGCTTCATCCCAGCCTGGATGGCCACGGTGACCTCACCCAGCCGCATGGCTGAAGAGCCCGTGAGCCACCATGCCCGCACCCGTGGCGAATCCAAGTACGGCATCTCGCGCACCTTGCGCGTGGTGCTTGACCTGCTGGCGGTGAACTTCTTCCTGCGCTTTGCAGGCCGCCCCGGCCACTTCTTTGGTGGCATGGGCTTGGGCATCAGCCTGATCGGCGGGCTGATCCTGACTTACCTGGCCGCACTGAAGGTCATGGGGCAATCCATCGGTGGACGCCCCCTGCTTTGGCTCGGCTTTTTCTGCGTGCTCAGCGGTTTGCAGTTCCTGACCACGGGCGTTCTGGCCGAATTGCTCATCCGCATCTACTACAACCGTGGCAATGTGGCGCCCTACCACACCACTGAAGCACCCGCCACGCCTGCGTCCGAAGGCTGGCACCGCAACAACTGACGCCCACCGGGCTCGCACAGACTCTCCACGGACCACCATGACCACCACCGTCGCCCCCGACACCACGGCTCCCAGCATCAACACCCAGCAGGGTGCAAGGCCTGCCCACCGCTGGCCCAAACTTTGGGCTCGCCGCACGTGGATGTTGGTGGGCCTGGCGCTGTTGCTGGTGGCCTACCGGATGTCGGTGATCGTCTTCAGCGGCATGTCCTTGTTCTTTGACGAGGCCCAGTACTGGGACTGGTCACGCCACCTCCAATGGGGCTACTACAGCAAGCCGCCTGTGATCGCAGCGGTGGTCCGCTTGAGCACCTTGTTGTTCGGTGACGGTGTGCTGGGCGTCAAGGCGGTGTCCATGTTGCTGTATGCAGGCACCGCCCTGGCCATCGTCGGCCTGGCACGAGCCTTGTGGCCCACCACCAGTGGCGTGCGCACAGGTGTGGTCGCTGGCGCACTTTTCCTGACATCACCCATGGTGGGCACCCTGGGCATGTTTGCCAGCACCGATTCCCCATTGATCTTGTGCTGGACCCTGGCGGCCTGGTCCCTGTGGCGGGCACAGGTCACCAACCGTTGGTGGCTGTGGGCGCTGTGCGGCCTGTTTGTTGGCCTGGGCACCTTGAGCAAGTACACCATGTTGGCCTTCGGCATCACAGCACTGTGGACCTTGTGGGGCGTTCAAGGGCCACGCCGTGGCGTGTTGCGCGTGGGCCCCTGGATCGCATTGGCCGTGGCAGCCGCAGTGATCAGCCCCAACATTCTGTGGAACATGCAGGAGGGCTTCCCCACGCTGCGACACACCACCCAGATCACCGCAGGCTCTGACCGCTCGGGCGGCCCCGTGGAGGCGCTGACATTCCTGGCCGGCCAATTGCTGATGATTGGGCCGCTGGCTGTCGTGGGTGGTTTGGTGCTGCAACGCGCACTCGCCAGGTTGCCCAAGCCTGAGTTGGCCAACAGCAGCCAATGGGCCGCCTCCAGCCAGATGGTGCCGCCCAGCCAATGGGCCGCCAGCACCCAGCAGGGCAGCCCCACAAGCACCATGATGCTTCCCTCGAGCAAATCGCGCACCACGCGCACTTCCGCTTACTACCTGGCATCGGTCACCGCATATCGCTTTTTGGTGATGCTCAGCGTGCCATTGTTGCTTCTGGCCTTGGTACAGGCGTTTGTGGCGGGGGCCCATGTGAACTGGGCAGCGCCGGCCATGATCGGCCTGATGCTGCTGATTGCCTCGCGCCTGAGCCAGCCTCTGATCCCTCTGTCGACTCCACGCCCTCGGGCCTGGTTCTGGATCATCCTGAGTGGCAACCTGCTGCTGACGGGCATCGTCATCCACGCCCGTGACATCCTGGGCGACCGCCTGCCAGAGCATGCCGACGTGCTGGTGCGCATGCGGGGCTGGGACCAGGCCTTCAACACGCTGGAAAGCACCCTGGGCGACCCGCGCTACCAAGGCCTGCCCGTGGTGGCTGAAAGCCGCCTGATGCTCACGCAATCGAGCTACCAATGGCGCAAGTTGAACCCGCGCATCATGGCGTGGAATCCCAAGGCTTCGAAAGACAACCACTACCAGCTGCAGCAAAGCATGCCCAACATGGTGGGCCAAGATGCCTTGATCTTGTCGGAAACCGAAGCGCCCAAAAACATCCTCAGTCGGTTTGCATGGACCAAAGAATTAGGCCGCTCGGCAGTGCAAGTGGGCCGCAATCGCCAAGTCCGTTTGTACCTTTACCTGGGCCGTGGCTTCGTAGGGTATGACAATGAGACCTACAAAACACAGTCGGGCACGAACGGATCGATCACCGAAGACACGCCCTTCACCGAACAGAAAAAGTGAACCCGGAGCCTGAAGACTCACCGGACGCCTTGCCCGACCTCGGCCCTCCGCCTGAGGTCGAGGAGGATGCCCCCACCGCCCGCCCACTGATCTGGGCGGGTTTGTTCTTGAGCCTCGTGCTCTTTTCCAAGCTGCCCAATTTGGACCTGTGGGTCTCTTTGCACTACTGGAGCCCGCAGCACGGCTTCTTCCATGCCCACAACCCGGTGGTGCTGGCACTCTACAAACACACACCGCGTGCGGGCTATGCACTGGTGGCCGCGGCCCTGATTTACTTGACATTGCTGCCCCTGATCAAACGGTGGGCTTTGAAGCGAAAACGACCCGCACTGGCCGAACAAATGACAGGCCTTTGGCGCCGCACGGCCATCGGCGGCTTGATGGTCGCAGCCTTGAGTTCAGGCTTGATCGTCGAATTGGGCTTGAAAGACCACGTGGGTCGCCCTCGCCCCGTGCAGACCGACGTATTTGGCGGCGACATGCCCTTCTACCCTGCCTTCACCATGGGCCCTACGCCCGAAAAGCACCGCAGCTTCATCAGCGGGCACGCAGCCACGGGCTTCAGCCTCATGATCGTCGGCCTGTTTGCCAGCCCCACATGGCGCAGGCGTTGGTTCGTCATCGGCTTGAGCGCTGGCGCCGTGGTGGGCCTGGGCCGCATCATGCAGGGTGGCCACTACCTGAGCGATGTCGTGTTTTCCTTCTACGCCGTGTGGTTGAGTTGCGAACTGGTAGCCTACGGCTTCAAACGTTACGACCTGTCCAAGCTGCCACCGTGGCACCCGGCCCGCATCGGCCCACGCCGCGCGATCCGCTGATGGCCTTTCCTCCTCCTTCCTTGCCTGTCACCATGTCTTCGAGCTCTGTCGTTTTCGACTACACCCGCCAAGATGCCAGCGGCGCCAGCTGCACGGCACACGCCTGGGCCAAGGTGCCCCCCGTCCTGCCCGCCAATGAGAAGGCCGAGGTCAAGGAGCGCATCAAGGCCTTGCTCAAAGCCAAGAACGCGGTGCTGATCGCCCACTACTACGTCGATGGCGACCTGCAGGACCTGGCCTGGGAGACCGGCGGCATCGTGTCTGACTCTTTGGAGATGGCCCGCTTCGGCCGCGACCACGCCGCGCAGAACCTGGTGGTGGCGGGCGTGAAGTTCATGGGTGAATCGGCCAAGATTTTGTCGCCCGGCAAGACCGTGCTCATGCCCGACCTGGACGCCACCTGCTCGCTCGACCTGGGTTGCGAAGCCGATGACTTCACCGCCTTTTGCGACGCTCACCCCGACCGCAAGGTCGTGGTCTACGCCAACACCAGCGCGGCCGTGAAAGCCCGGGCCGACTGGATGGTGACCAGCTCGTGCGCGCTGTCCATCGTGAGCCACCTCAAGGCCCAGGGCGAGAAGATTTTGTGGGCACCTGACCGCCACTTGGGCCGCTACATCCAGCAGCAAACCGGCGCCGACATGCTGATGTGGAACGGTGCCTGCATCGTGCACGACGAGTTCAAGGGCTTGGAGCTGGACCTGCTCAAGAAGGAGCACCCCGGCGCCCTGGTGCTGGTGCACCCTGAGTCACCCGAGAGCGTGGTGACGCAGGCCGATGTGGTGGGCTCGACCTCGCAGCTGCTCAAGGCCGTGGTC
>JBEANX010000301.1:0-3345 GCA_041165245.1 Pseudomonadota bacterium | reverse complement strand
AGGGCTTCAAGCGTTTTGCCCATAGCCAAAGGCAGGCCGTGGTGGGTTATGACGCGCCCGAAGAGCGTCTGAAGGCTTCAGGCTTGGCCTACATCGCCTTTGCCATGGCGCAGCCCGGCTTGTACCGCCTGATGTTTGGTCGCCTGGACCAGATGTGCAACCATGCCGACCTGCAGTGCAACAGCATGGACGCCATGTCTGTGCTGCTCGACGCCGCAGCGGCTCAGCTCAAGGCGCCTGAGCATGATGAGCGTGTGCGCGTGGCAGCAGCAGCTTGCTGGGGCCTGGTCCACGGCCTGAGCGCCTTGGCCATGGGCGGGCAGCTGGCCGTGTTCGGCATGAACCAGCAAGACCTCATCGAGCGGGTCATGTCGCTGCCATCGCTGGTGGCGCAGCAGGCCCAGCCCTCGGTCTGATCAGCCCAGAGCAGGCCTCACGCGTCTGGGAATCAGGTGCGTGCCGCCCACCGGCAGCGTGTAGAAGTGCTCGGGGCTCAAGCCCTTGGTGCGCAGGGCTGCAGCCAGGGCGCGTGGTGGTTCATCCAGCGCCTCGTCGGTCAGTTGGAAGGTGCCCCAGTGCACCGCCAGGGCCTGCTTGCAGTGCAGGTCATGGAAGATCTGCACCGACTCCTGCGGGTTGCAGTGCTGGTCTTTCATGAACCAGCGGGGCTCATAGGCGCCAATGGGCAGCAGGCCCACGTCAAAGCCGCCGCCTTGTTCGGGCGTCTGCTCGCGGGCAAAGTGCTGGCGGATGTCGATGAAGTCTTTGGAATAACCGGTGTCACCCGCAAAGAACAAGTGACAGTCGGGCGAGAGCACGGCAAAGCCGCCCCACAGGCTGCGCAGCGCGTCGGTGGCCGTGCGTGCCGACCAATGCTGGGCCGGCGTGAGCGTGACCGGGATGCGCAGCGAATGCTCGGTGGCTGGCAGCACGTGCGTGTCCCACCAATCCAGCTCCACCACATGGTGAATGCCGCGCCGCGCAAACCAGTGCTTGTGCCCCAGCGGCGTGATGAACAAGGGTGGCCCGCCGGCTTGTTGACCCAGCCAGCGCAGCGAGGCGTCGTCCATGTGGTCGTAGTGGTTGTGCGAGAGCAGCACCACGTCAATGCGCGGCAGTTGCTCCAGCGTCAAGCCGGGCGGCGTGTGGCGCTTGGGGCCAGCCCACTGCACCATGGAGCTACGCTCGGAAAACACCGGGTCGGTCAGGATGTTCAGCCCGCCCAGTTGCGCCAGCACCGTGATGTGCCCGATCCAGGTCATTGCAGGCTGCATCTGCAAGCCCGCTTTGGCATTGGCATGGATGAACGTCAGGTCGGGTGCCACCACCTCAATGAGATCACTGATGGGCTTGGGGTGCCCGGCCCGCCATGCCTGCCAGCGCCAGCGCAGCAACTCGTTCAGCTTCTTGCCGTAGAAGGGCTGGTAGTTGTTCTGAAAGCCGTCCGGGCGGTGGTGCTTCTTCGCGGGGTTGAAGTAGGGGTTCTTCATGCAGACAAATGGGGGTGTGATCAAACGCCCTGAAACAGGCAATCCAAGGCAGCGACCACGTCGTGCGCCCTGTCTTCAACGCTGAGCACTTTGGCTGATAGCATTTTTTGCGGAACGGCCGCCATGAACTGCGTAACCATGACGCAAGCCAATCCGTCAATTTCGAAAAGAGGGTTGAGTGTGCGCGCGGGTGTCGGTGCGCTGGTCTGGGGCAGCAAGGGCACCACCATGCGCGTGTTCAGGTGGCTCAGCAAGTTCGCCTGCACATCCATGAGGTAGCCCGGGCCCTCCGGGTTGGCATACACAGAAAAGCGCGGCATCAGAACTGGCGGTGGCGGGTCAAGGGCAGGCCGTTGGCTTCGACGTAGGCGTTCGAGCTTTCCAAGGCTTCGCGGTTGGCGGCAAGCCAGAGTTCGGCGCGCTGTTCGGCGACGGCCCGGCTCAAACCGGCTTCTGCGGCTTGTGAAACGTTGATGCGCAATGCCTTGGCCTCGGCCAGCAAAGCGGCGTCAAGCGAGACATTGGTGGCTTTGCGGCACGTGTGGTGGGCCGAGGCGAGGGAGCGGAACAAAGCGCTGGCAGAGGGGGGCATGTGCACTCCGGGTTGAGCCGAAGACCACAGATTAGCATGGGTGTGCTTCAAATAAACATCGATCATGCGCATCATTGATGTGCATTTTCGCTCGTGCAGCACACTCAGCGGGGCAATCAGCCCCCCCTCGGCATCAAGCCGCGTTGACGGGAATCACTTTGCTGCCGATCTTGGCCTGCCAAAGCTTAGGCCCTTCGATGTGCGCACTCGTGCCACCTGAATCCACTGCCACCGTCACGGGCATGTCCACCACGTCAAACTCATAAATGGCTTCCATCCCTAAGTCGGCAAAGCCGACCACCTTGGCGCCCTTGATGGCCTTGGACACCAGGTAAGCCGAGCCACCCACGGCCATCAGGTAAGCCGACTTGTGCTTCTTGATGGCTTCGATGGCCACGGGGCCGCGCTCGGCCTTGCCGATCATGGAGATCAGGCCGGTTTTGGACAGCATCATCTCGGTGAAGCTGTCCATGCGGGTGGCGGTGGTGGGGCCTGCGGGGCCGACCACTTCGTCGCGCACCGGGTCAACCGGGCCCACGTAGTAGATGACGCGGTTGGTGAAATCGACCGGCAGGCTCTCGCCCTTGGCCAGCATGTCGGCGATGCGCTTGTGCGCGGCGTCACGGCCGGTGAGCATTTTGCCGTTGAGCAGCAGGGTCTGCCCCGGCGTCCAACTGGCCACTTCTTCCTTGGTCAAGGTGTTCAAGTCCACGCGCTTGGACTTGTTGTAGTCAGGCGCCCAGTGCACGTTGGGCCACAGGTCCAGGCTGGGTGGGTCCAGGTAGACCGGGCCTGAGCCGTCCATCACGAAGTGCGCATGGCGGGTGGCCGCGCAGTTTGGGATCATGGCAATGGGCTTGGAGGCGGCGTGCGTGGGCCAGGTCTTGATCTTCACGTCCAGCACGGTGGTCAGACCACCCAGGCCTTGGGCGCCAATGCCCAGGGCGTTGACCTTCTCGTACAGCTCGATGCGCATCTCTTCCAGCTTGTTCTGGGGGCCGCGCTCGAGCAACTCGTACATGTCGATGTCGTCCATGAGCGACTCTTTGGCCAGCAGGGCAGCCTTCTCGGCCGTGCCACCCACGCCAATGCCCAGCATGCCGGGTGGGCACCAGCCAGCGCCCATGGTGGGTACGGTCTTGAGCACCCAGTCGACGATGTCATCGCTGGGGTTGAGCATGTAGACCTTGCTCTTGTTCTCCGAGCCACCGCCCTTGGCCGCGACGATGACGTCCACCGTGTTGCCGGGCACGACTTCCATCT
>JBEANX010000300.1:0-3921 GCA_041165245.1 Pseudomonadota bacterium | reverse complement strand
CGGCCCAGCTCGATGCGGTCAAGGGCATCGGCCCGGCCATGTCGGCCAAGATCATCGACGCTCGCAAGGCCGGCCCCTTCAAGAACTGGACCGACTTTGTGGACCGCGTCAAAGGCGTGGGTGAGGGCAATGCCGCCAAGCTTTCCAGCGCTGGCCTGACCGTCAACGGCGTGACCTTCACCGGCATGGCCGCACCCAAGGCCCCTGCCACGCCCGCTGTCACCGCACCTGTGGCCAAGCCCGCCGTGCCCGCCATGCCAGCTGCCCCCACCGCCCCTGCGGTGAAGGCGCCTGAGGTCAAGCCCATGGCCAAGGTGGAAGCCCCTGCCAAGGTGGCTGCGCCTGCCGTCGCCACCGCACCCACCGCTGCTGCATCGACCCCCGCTGAGTTGAAGGCCGAGAAGAAGGCCGCCAAGAAGGCAGAGAAGGCTGAAAAGGCCGCTGAGAAGGCCTCGGCTGCTGAAGCCAAGGCTGCCAAAAAGGCAGAGAAGGCCGCCAAGAAGGCCGAAGCCAAGGCCTCTGACGCCAAGAAGTGATGCACCTGCCCCAGCCCTCGTGGCTGGGCGTGGCACCAACGAGAACGCCCGGCAAGCCGGGCGTTTTTCATGGGAGGCGCGAGGCTGTTACTTGGCTTCGGCTTCGCACTTTTTCATGAAGCTGTTCTTGGCAGCACCGGCCAAGGGCTTGCCGTTCTTGTCGAGTGCTTTGGCCGCGCAAGTGCTGCCAGCCGACGACTTCTCGCACTTTTTGATGGAGGCGGCCTTGGCAGCACCAGCCAGTGCCTTGCCGTTCTTGTCCACGGCCTTGGCTTCACAGGTGGGGTCGGCGGCGTGGGCCAGGCCAGCGGTCAAGGCCAGCACGATCGAGGCAATCATCAAACGCATGTCATCTCTCCTAAGGTTGGGGGCTGATGTGGGGCTGATATGGGGCGGAAATCAGGCAAGTGCGTGGCCACACCGGCAAGGCATGGACGCTGATGACACTGTCGCACAACTTGCGCGCGGTGGCCGCCTTGCCAATGCCTCACATGATGCGCCGGGGGTGGGCCAAGGCTTCGTGGGCTGCATGCAAGCGCCGCACCAGCACGCGGATGAAGGCCTCGTCAAAGAGGTGGCGGCAGCTCGGGCTGAGCGGGCTCATGGTCTCGGGCGTGAAGGAGATGGTCGTGCAAGGCTCCGACACGATCACATCCGTGCTGTGCTTGCGCAACTCGGGGCTGGGCGCGAGGTAGGCCATCTCGCCCACCGAGGTGCCCGCACCCAGCAGGGCCACGCGCTTGCCGCTTCTGAACACCTCCACACTGCCTTGGGCAATGATGTGGAAGGTGCGGCCTTCTTCGCCACGCCGGTAGAGCGCATGGCCGAAGGGGAAGCGCTGCCACTTGGCGCGGTGCACCACCTCCCACAGCTCGACATCGCCAAAGCTCGCGAAAAAATCCAGCGCACGCAGCAGGTTGAAGCGCTCGGAATCGAGCACGCCCTGCAACTGCCCGCGTGGCACTTTTTGCGTGGCGATCAGGTCTGACAAGGCCTGCGCGAAGGCATCCCAATTGGGGTAGCGATCGTTTGGATCCTTGGCCAGCGCCTTGAAGATGACGTCGTCGACCGCCGTGTTCACACCCGCACGCATGCTCGAGAGCAAGGTGGGCTGCTGGTTGTAGATCAGGTTCATGAGCACCGCCTGCGAGCCGGCCTCGAAGGGCGGGCGGCCGCAGATCAGGTGGTAGAGCACGCCCCCGAGCGAGTAGATGTCGGCTCGGCAATCGAGCACCTCGCCGTCGAGCTGCTCGGGTGCCATGTAGGCCAGCGAGCCCACCTGGTGCACCTGCGTCGAGTCGGACTCCATGTTGAGCACGCTGCCAAAGTCGGTGATCTTCACATCGGTGACCAGGCCCTTGGGGTCGGTCACGGCCAGGATGTTGGCCGGTTTGACATCGCGGTGGATCAAGCCTTGGCGGAACACATAGCCCAAGGCCATGGCCAGCTTGAAGCCGATTTCAACAATGAGCTCCAGCGGCAACAGCTGGTCAGGCCGGCAAAATTGCCTGAGCGTCGTGCCTGGCACGTACTCCATCACCAGGTAGGGCGCCACCGGGTCGGCCACGGCGTCCAGGATCTGCACCACATTGGGGTGCTGCAGGCGGCCCACCAAGGCAGCCTCGGCCGCAAAAAAGCGCGCGTACACAGGCCCGTCAACCGAATCAGACAGCATGGCCGAGCGCACCCGCTTGAGCGCGACTTGCCGCTCGAAGAATTCGTCGCGGCAGAGGAAGACTTCGCTGGTGGCGCCTTCGCCCAGGCGGCTGAGGATCTGGTATTTCCCGATCTGCCCCAGGCCGCCTTCTGCTGCCGCGCCCAACTCGATGTCAATGCCGATGCCGTTCATGCCTGGCTGTGCCGTGTGTTCATGTGTGCATCCTTTCACGGAAATGTCCGGTTTGCCAGCCGAAAAGCCGCCTCGGGGGGCGCCAGTTCATCCAGACCGTGGCGTGCATGCCGATGAAGGGACCATGAAATTGTCTGAGCGCCAACGTGGCTTCACCATGATCGAGTTGATCGTGGTCATCGTGATCCTGGCCATCGTCGGCGGTTTGACCTTGCCGCGCTTCTTCAGCCTGGGCCAGGAGGCGCGCGTGGCCGCCGTGCAGCAGATGGCGGGTGCCTTGAGCACCGCCAGCGCCCAATTGCGTGCCAAGTGCGGCTTGACGCAGGGCTGCCCGATGGCATCAGGCGCTTACAGCCTGAGCTACAACGGCCTGAGCTTTGCCATGTGGAACGGCTACGTGGATGCGGGTGACAACTACACCAATGCTGAGATCGACAGGGCGATTGACTACTCGGGCTTCACCCTGGTCAAGTCCGCGGGCAAGCACACCTTCACGAAGGACGGTGCGCCGACCCCTGCCAATTGCTCGGCCACCTACAGCGAAGCCATCTCAGCGGGGGCTGCGGCCACTGTGAGCACGGTCACCTCGGGTTGCTGAGCCGAGCTTTGCCTCAACAGGCTCAAGCCTTGCCCATGTCCTCCGCCAGGATGCGGCTCATGTTGCGCTCTGCCAGCGCCGTGATCGTCACGAAAGGGTTCACCCCAGTCGAGCCTGGGATCAGTGATCCATCGACCACATACAGACCGTTGTGGCCTTTGACACGCCCAAACCCATCGGTGGCCTGACCCAGCACGCAACCGCCCAGGGGGTGGTAGCAAAAGTCATCGGCCACGGCCTTGCCCGCGCCAAACAGGTCGGTGCGGTAGTGGGTGCCTTGCTTGGCGTTGATGGGGTCGATCAGGGCCTTGAGGTCGGCCACGCTCTTGGCGTTCTGTTCTTTGCGCCAGTCCAGGGTGACAGCGCCGGTGGTTGCGTTGTAGACAAAGCGGGCGCGCTCGGGGTTTTTGGTCACGCCCAGGTACATGCTCACCCAGTTTTCAAAGCCCGTGGGCAGGGGCGTGATCTCGGCAAACACGGGGCGCGTGGGGTGATTCCATTCATCAATGCCCATCATGGGCATGGTGCATTGGCTGGCGCCCGTGGTGTTCCACACCTGGTTGCTGCGGGCGATCATCACGTTGCCGTTGTGGCCCCAGCCGCCCCCCACTTCGTCGTTCAAGTGGGGCAAGGTGCCCGTGTCGCGTGCTTTGACCAGCAAGCTGCTGGTGCCCAGGCTGCCCGCGGCCAGAAAGAGCTTGCCGCAGCGCACCTGCACATCGGCCAGCACCTGGCCTTTTTCGTTGATCTCACGCACATCCAGCAGGAAATCGCCATCGCGTTGCTGCGTGATGCCGCGCACTTCCTGCAAGGTGTAGATGGTGACCAGGCCTGTGCCCACGGCGTCGGCGAGGTAGGTCTTGTCGAGCGAGGCCTTGCCGTGGTTGTTGCCGTAGATCACCTCCTGGCCCGTGGCAGATCGGGTCACCTGGCCTTTG
>JBEANX010000299.1:0-6487 GCA_041165245.1 Pseudomonadota bacterium | reverse complement strand
TCACCGAACTCAAGCAGGCTGCCTTTGTCAAAAGCGATGTGTTTGCCATCAACAACACGGGCCAAGTGATTGGCCGCCTGACCAAGGCCACGGGCTACCAGATCGTGCCGCCCACCTTCAGGTTAGAAACCACTTACAGCGTCTTCGCCACGGTCTGGTCAGCCGCGGGGGCGCCCACCGAGGTGCCGATTCCCAGCTCGCAACGCAAGTCTGCTCAAAGCTCGCAAGGTGTGTTCGACATCAACAACAGTGGCGTGGTGGTTGGCTTTTCGTGGCCCACAAACGCACCCACTCCCGTGCCCAGCAAGTGGGTCAACAACAAGGTCACCACACTTGACACCCGCCATGGCTCCGCAAGAAGCGTCAACGATGCGGGCGTGATCGTGGGTGAGGTGGAAGCCCTCCTCCCCACAGGCGACAGCCGCTACCGAGCCACGCTGTGGCGCAACGGCCAGGCCACCGATCTGCACGCCCTGCTGGGCCTGCCTGACACCACCGCCAGCGTGGCGGTGGCCATCAACAACCGCGATCAGGTGCTGGTCACCACCACTCCGGTCTATGGTGAGTACGGCCCTTGCTACGTCATCACAGGCAGCAGCGTGCAAACCTTGGCGGCGTCCGCCGCCGGCCAGGGCTGTGATGGCCAGGGCCTGAGCGATGCCGGCGTGGTTGCAGGCAACGTCTGGAACAACACCGCGCCCTATGGCATCAGCCCAGCTCGCTGGGTCAATGGCAGCTTGCAACGCTTGCCCACCCTGCCCGTCCCGCCAGATGGCTCCCTGGACTCGAGGGTCACCAGCATCAACAAGGACGGCGTGATCGTGGGCTCGGACCAAGGCAAACCTGTGCGCTGGGTGAACGGCGTTGAGCAGGTGCTCAGCACGCCCATCACGGGCCTGCTCTCAGGCACCGCGCTGGGCGGCATCGTGGACATCAGCGACAACGGCAAGTTGCTGGTGGTGTTCTACGGCAGCAGAACGAGCTCCTATGGCGTGCTTGCACCTCAGCCCTGATCCAGCAAATGTCCGAAATAGCACACTTGGCCCGACGCTTTTTCGCAGTAAGCGCGCGCCAAGCACTAAGGCTTGGAAAAATTGTGCCGAAACCCCAAACGTGTCTGGCGCATGCCAACTCCTGAGCCGGGCACACCGCCCAACTCACGGAGAGCCTCATGAAAGCACTGCACGCCATGACACTGGTCGCATTCGCGACCTTGTCCACCCTCAGCACCCAAGCGCTGGCCAATGACCCCAAGGCCACCATCGTCCAGCTGGAAGAACGCCTGAACAAGATCGGCGCCCCCAAGCTGGAAGGCACCATGGCCATGGGCGACAAGACCGTGCCGGTCATCTTCTACGGCCCACGCCGCATCAATGGCAACTACGACGTGGTCGATGAGGTCAAGAAGGCATCAGGCGCCACCGCCACGGTGTTTGTCAAAGATGGCGACGACTTCACCCGCGTCAGCACCAATGTGCTCACCCCAGAAGGCAAGCGCGGCGTGGGCACCCAATTGGCCAAGGCCAAAGCGTACGAAGCCGTCAAAGCCGGCAAGGAATACTGTGGCGATGTCGATGTGCTGGGCACCGCCTACAGCGCCTGCTACCACCCGATCAAAGATGCATCGGGCGGCGTGATCGGCGTGACCTACATCGGCTTCAAGAAATAAACAGGAGGCACGGCCATGCGCGATGCCCGCAGCCCTTTGGGCTTTTTTGAACATTGGACGATCCGCGCCAAACTTGGCCTTGCCTTCCTGATTGTGCTGACCTTGACGGCGCTGCTGGGCGGCGTCGCGGTCTGGTCGCTCTCGCAGGTCAACCATGCGTCGAGCGACCTGGCCAACAAGTGGCTGCCCAGCGTCAAGCACCTGGGCGAAGCACGGGTGGCCATGCTCGAGTTCCGCGATTTCGAGATCAAGCACACCACGGCTGCCGACACCAGCTACATGTCGGAGTACGAGGAAAAAATGGCCAAGGCGGCCGCCGCAGTCGCCCTGGCGGTGAAGGGCGTGCATGACTTGGGCGATCAAGAGCCCGACGAGACGGCCTTGCTTGCTGCGCTGGACAAGAACTTGCAGGCCTACCAGCAGCTCAACAAGAAGCTGGTGGCCATGAGCCACGACAACAAGCAGATGGACGCCAAAGACATCAGCGACGGCGCCGGCAAGGACATGTTCGACGCGGCGCTGGGCAGCCTGGACAAGATCTCTGCCTTCAGCTTTGAACAAGGCCAGAACTCGGCCGCAGAGGCTGACAAGACCCACCGCACGGCACGCATGCTGTTGCTGGGCATGGTCGCTTTGAGCGTGCCCTTGGGCATCGTGCTGGCCGTGCTGATCACCCGCAGCCTGACCCACAGCCTGGGTGGCGAGCCCGCGCAGGCTGTGGCCCTGGTCAAGGCGGTGGCTGAAGGGCAGCTGAACACCCGCATCCAGTTGCGAGCCGGTGACAGCACCAGCCTCATGGCCAACTTGCAGCACATGCAGCAATCGCTGGCACAGGTGGTGACCTCGGTGCGCCAGGCTTCAGAAAGCGTGGCCACGGCCAGCGGCGAGATCGCCCAGGGCAACAATGACCTGTCTCAACGCACCGAGATGCAGGCCAGCGCGCTGGAAGAAACCGCGGCGTCCATGGAGCAACTGGGCTCGACCGTGCGCCTGAACGCCGACAACGCCCAGCAAGCCAATCAGCTGGCACGCCAGGCCAGCGAAGTGGCCGTGCAAGGCGGCGAGCGCGTGACCGAGGTGGTGCAGACCATGCGCAGCATCAACGACAGCTCGCGCCGCATTGCCGACATCACCAGCGTGATCGACGGCATCGCCTTCCAGACCAACATCCTGGCCTTGAACGCGGCCGTGGAAGCGGCACGCGCCGGTGAGCAAGGCCGCGGCTTTGCGGTGGTCGCGGCCGAGGTGCGAAGCCTGGCCCAGCGCTCAGGCACGGCCGCCAAGGAGATCCGCTCGCTGATCACGGCCAGCGTCGAGCAGGTGCAGCAAGGCTCGGTGCAGGTCGACAAAGCGGGCGAGACCATGGAAGCAGTGGTGCACGCCATCCGCCGCGTGACCGACATCGTGGGCGAGATCAGCTCGGCCAGCGTCGAGCAAAGCCAGGGCGTGGCCCAGGTGGGCGACGCCGTCGCGCAGATGGACCAGACCACGCAGCAAAACGCCGCACTGGTCGAGCAAAGCGCCGCAGCGGCCGAAAGCCTGAAGTCACAGGCGCGTCAGCTGGTCGATTCGGTGGCGGTGTTCACCACGGCTTGATCTCGATTGGGCAGCTTGGCGGGGCCACTCACCTCGCCAAGCGTCGCCCAGCAGACAGACCGCCCCCGTGACTCAGGGGGCTGAACCGGCCAGCCCTGGGTAAGCCCCAGGCGACTGACTCTGGCCAGCATTGACACTCCATCAGGCGCCCCTCATGTGGCGCGATGGAGTCCCTCATGCACATGCCTTCCTCCCTGGGTTCGTCCCTGCCTGCGCGCTCTGCCCGCGCCCTGCTTCGCACCCTCGTGCAAGCCACCGGCCTGAGCTTGCTCACCGGCATCGCGGCCCACGCATCCTATTTCAAGTGGGAGATGGTCGAGTTGCCGGCCTCCAGCGGCGCCACCTGCGGCAATGGCTCGCCCTACCGTTTCTTCGTGAACCGCACGCCTTTGACCACCAAGACGGTCGTGATGTTCGAAGGCGGCGGCGCTTGCTGGGACCAAGCCGCTTGCAAGGGCGGCACCCTGCTCGATGCCGTCAACCCCGATGGCATCCCCGCCAACTACATGACCGACTGGAACCGCCAGGCTCACCTGGGCTTGGTCACGCCCTTCACCACGCGCGTCAACCCGCTGCAAGCCATCCAGACGCAAGACTGGAACATCGTCTACGTGACCTACTGCACCGGCGACGTGCACACGGGCAACAAAGCCTCGGTCTACAACAATGTCGACCCCACCAAGCCCATGACCTACCAGCACAAGGGCGCTGTGAACGTGGAAGGGGTGGCCAAGTGGATGGCCGCCAACCTCAAGCAGCCTGACCACCTCCTGCTGACCGGTTTTTCTGCCGGTGGCGTGGGCTCGGCAGCCAACTACCCGATGATGCGCAACATCGTCAAACCCAAGAAGATGGCGCTGCTGGCCGATTCGGGCCCGCTGTTCTCGGTGCCGCGTAACGCCTCGCCTGAGCAAGCGCCCTCGGTGCTGCTGCACAACAAGATCCGCGATGTGTGGGGCCTCGACGGGGAAACCGGCCTGGTCACCAAGCTCATCAAGCAATACCCACAGGCGGGCAGCGTCGACAACCTGGGCACCTTGAGCACGGGCCTGGGCAAGATCTTCCCGCAAGACCGCATCGGTTATGCCGTGTTCCAGGAAGACACCAACTTCTCGGCTTTTTCCTACCAGAAGTTCTATCCCGAGATCGCCAACGCGGCCACCAATGAAGACCGCCTCAAGCTGCTCAACGTGAAGTGGCGCCAGGAGATCAAGCCCTGGATGTCCATGCTCGACACCCAAGCCAATGTGGGCTACTACATCCCGAACAAGCGCGACATCAATGGCTCACACTGCCTGACCATCGTGACCTTTGGTGGCACCAGCATCGTCGAGAAAAAGCTCAACTCGGTCGAGGTGTTCCTGAACGATCTGCTTGACGGCAAAGGCCCCTTGATCCGCGCGTTTGAGGCCAACCCGACCACCCAGCGCGTGTTGCTCAGCGACAAGTTCGCCGATTGGCTGGCCCCGCTGATCCCCTGATTCCCCCGATGGCCCGACGCGATGGCCTGCGCTACATTGAACGACCATCATCACACCAGGGTTGAACACCATGCGCAGGCTCACCACGCCCATCTCCCTTGCCTGCATCGGCGCCGCGGCCTTGTCGCTGCCCCATGTGGCACAAGCTCAGAGCAGCTACCAGTACGTGGAGCTGCGGCCCACCACGTCCACCGCCCCATCCTTGTCCAGTGTGGACTCGTTCTATGGGCTGTACGTCAACAACAGCGGCAAGGTGGCCGGCGTGGCGCGGGTCAAAAGTGGCATTTATTTCAACCTGCGGGGCTTGCGGTTCGAAGACACCTACAACAACCTTCCGACCGTGTGGTCCACCAGCGGCGTGCCCACCCAGTTGGGCTTGGGCACCGACAAAAAGACCGCCAGGTATGAAGTCAATGGCCTGAACAACCTGGGGCAGGTGGTCGGCATCAGCCCCAACCCTCTGAGCGTGCCCACCTTGTGGAGCAACACTGGCAAGCGCACGGTGCTCGACACCCGCAGCGGTGTGGCCCGAGCCATCAATGACGCCGGCACGGTGGTTGGTGGTGTGGCGCCTCCGAGCGGCTCAGCCGTGAGCACCAACGCCTACCAGGCCGTCATGTGGCGCAACGGCGGGGCGGTCGATCTGCACGCATCGGCTGGCCTGAGTGCCAGTCAGGTGTCCGTGGCCACTTCCATCAACGCACAAGGTGCCATTGGCGTGGAGGTGGACTTTGGCAAGCAATGCCTGGTGCTTCAGAACGGCGCGGTGCTCAAACTGGAAAAGCCCGACTACCAGACCTGCGAGGTGATCCGAGTGGCGGACGACGGCCGGGTCTTCGGGAGTCTGAGCTACATCTATGACAGGCCAGAGTCTTTGTTCAAGGTGGGCGACCCACCTGTGGTCTGGGTGCAAGGCAAGGTCAGCCTCCTGCCGACCCAGCCTTACCCCTATCCATTCCCCGAGCCCGTGGCAGACCCGGGCACCGTGGCCGTGATCAAGTCGGTCAATGCCTCAGGGGTGGCCACGGGGTTTGACGGCAGCGGCCCGGTGACTTGGCGCAATGGCGTTGAAGTGCCCTTCACCACGCCGGTGAGCGGCAGCATTTCGGCCCCTGGCTACCAACTGGGCAGCATCTCTGCCATCAGCGACAACGGCAGGATGGTGGTGTGCCTGGGCAACTCAGGCAGCTTGAACTGCGGCTTGCTGGTGCCCAAGCCCTGAGAAGGTCTTGGGCCTGGCCTGAACCATGAAGGCCAGGCCAAACAGCACCCCAGCCGTGCGCACCATGAGCGTGGGTGCCACCGCGAGTGAGGCCACCCCAGTCACCACCGAGGCCAGGAGCAGGCAAGGGCCCACCGTGCCGCCTGGCAACTCACGCAGCTCGCGCAAGCGCAACTGAGCCAACGACACCAGCACCATGCCCAAGGCCAGCACGGGCGAGCCCACCTCATAAATCTTCACGCCAAAGAGCTGGCCGTTCTGGCCCGAGATCACACCCAGCCCACACGCTGCCAGCACAAAGCCCACCTGACCCAGCAGGCCCCAACGCTGGCCCTGCGATTGCCACAAGCCAACCACGGCCAGCATCAACATGAGGTCCAGCGCCATGTAGGTGGATTGCACCCAGGCCAAGTGCTCCATGCCGTCGGTGAAACTGCACAACAGGTGCAACAGGCCGCCGATCAGGGCCATGAGGGCAAAAAATCGATGCATGCGAGCCCCATCCGTCCTTGATTTGAA
>JBEANX010000298.1:0-2675 GCA_041165245.1 Pseudomonadota bacterium | reverse complement strand
GCCCTCAAAGCCTTCAAGGCCTGCCGCCACATCGGGCGCCTTCAACGCGGGTTGGGTGGCCGTGCACAGCACCACGCTGCTGCGGTAGCTGCGCGCCAGCTCGTCCAACGCAGCCACGCATGGGCGCAGCACTTTCAGCGGCATGGTTTGCGCCTCGTCCAGGATCACCACGCTATTGGCGATGTTGTGCAGCTTGCGGCATTTGGATGGGCGATCTGCAAACAGGCTCTCAAAGAACTGAACCGCCGTGGTGACGACGATGGGCGAGTCCCAGTTCTCCATGGCCAGGCGCACCTTGTCCCGCGCTTCTTTGCTGTCGCGCGGGTCATCCGCAAAGGCGCTGTGGTGCTCCAGCACGGCGGCATCGCCCCAAGGGCCAAGGGCCTCGCGGAACACTGCAGCGTTTTGCTCCACGATGCTGGTGAAGGGGATCACGAAGATCACGCGCTGCTGGCCGTGGCGGATGGCATGGTCCAGCGCGAATGCCAGCGAGGCCAAGGTCTTGCCACCGCCCGTGGGCACGGTGAGCGAGAACAGGCCCGGGTTCAAATCTGCCTGAGCGCGCACATGTTGGAGGATCTCCGCTCGGATCCGGTTGACCGGCTTGTTTGCGCGAAAGCCAGCCAAGTGCTGATCCAACGCGGCTTTCAGTTCAGCCAGCTTGGGCCCTGTGCCAAGTTCAGGGCGCAGTGCAGGTCGGCCTTCCACGCGGTTGTAGAAGGCTTCTGTGTCCAGAAAGTCGGCGTCCACCAGGCATGAAAACAGCATGCGCACCAGGAAGGCCATCTGGAACATGTGCCGATCCGGATGAAGCTTGATGAAACTTGGCATGGGCAAGGCAGCAGGCACAGACAGCTCGTCTTGCCACTGCGGATGCAAGCTGGGCAGGTCTGCAGCCAAACGTTCTTGCAAGCTGGTTCGGCGGCCTTCACCCTGGCCGTTGGCCAGACCCGCATGGTGCCCGGCAATGGCGTAGGCCAGCAGGTAACCAAAGCGCGGGTAGCGCTCCAAAGCGATGCGGGCACCCCAGGTCGAGTGATCGACCTTTTCGGGGCTGCCCTTCAATCTGGCTTGAAACTCATCGGTGTACTTGCCCAGGTCATGCAAGAGCCCGGCACAAGCGGCCAGTTGCTCGCCGCCAAAGGCTTGGGCAAAGCCTGCGGCCAAGTCGCCTACAGCCTCGAGGTGTTCGGAGAGCCCCTGCCAAGAGGATGCAGGCAAGCCTTGCGCCGAGTGGGCGAAGAAGGCCAAATTTGTTGGTGGTGCTTGGACTTCGCCGATTTGATCATTCATGGTTACCACCTTCTTTTGTTTTGCGAATCCAGCGTATGCCATCGACAGGCGCACTGGCTACATCAGCGGCACCTGCTAGACCGTTCCAAGATCCCCGCGCCCTCAGATACACCCACCCACATTGAGTACATCAAAGTCTCATCAACCGCTCCAACGCCCTCTCCAAGGTGCTCGCCGATTTGGCAAAGCAAAACCGGATCACGCCATGGTCATCGCCACCCGGGTAGAACGCCGACACCGGGATGGCCGCCACGCCGTGCTCACGCGTGAGGCGCTCGACAAAGGCGCGGTCGCCCTCGTCGCTGATGGCGCTGTACTTCACGCACTGAAAATAGGTGCCTGCACAAGGGAGCAGCTCAAATCGTGAGCCACCCAGGGCTTGACGGAAGATGTCGCGCTTGCCTTGGTAAAGCGCCTTGAGCTGCTCGTACCAACCGGGGCGTTTCATGAACTCGGCCAACGCGTATTGGCTGGGCGTGTGCACGGTGAACACGATGAACTGGTGGGCCTTGCGGAACTCGGCCATCAGCTCGCGCGGGGCCAGGCAGTAAGCCACCTTCCAGCCGGTGATATGGTAAGTCTTGCCGAAGCTGGAGACCACAAAACTGCGAGCCGCCAGGGCCGGGTGGCGCATCACGCTTTCGTGCCGGGCTTGGTCGAACACCATGTGCTCGTAGACCTCGTCGCTCACGATGACGATGTCGGTGCCATCGGTCAAAGCTTGGAGTTGGGCCATGTCAGCCGCCGTCCACACGGTGCCCGTGGGGTTGTGCGGCGTGTTGATGATGATCATGCGCGTGCGCGGCGTGATCAGGCTTTTGACCTGTGCCCACTCAGGTCGGTAGTCAGCGTGCATCAGCTCGGCATGCACCACCGTGCCGCCTTGCAGCTCGAGGCTGGGGCCGTAGCTGTCGTACACCGGCGCAAACACGATGACTTCATCGCCCGGGTGCACCAGGGCTGCCACGGCCGTGAAGATGGCTTGCGTGGCCCCAGCGGTGATGGTCACCTCATCACCCGGGTCATAGGTGGCGCCATACAAGGCCTGCACCTTGTGGGCAATGGCCTCGCGCAACGCAGGCACACCAGCCATGGGCGCGTACTGGTTGTGGCCTTGCTTCGTGGCTTGTTCGAGCAGGCTGAGCAAGTCGGCAGGCGCGTCGAAATCAGGGAAGCCCTGCGACAGGTTGATGGCGCCATGCTGCTGCGCCAGGGCCGACATCACCGAGAAGATGGTGGTGCCGACAGCGGGCAGGCGGGAGGTGATGCGCGGGGTGGATGGAACGCTCATGTCTGCACCATCCATCATTCGCTCATGAGAATGCTCATGTTTTCAGCGGCCTTGGGTTGCCATGACCAGCTGCCACTGGCGCCATCAAACG
>JBEANX010000297.1:0-2804 GCA_041165245.1 Pseudomonadota bacterium | reverse complement strand
GCATTTGGACTGTCGCTTCCATGGGCCCTGCAGGCACAGCAAGCGGGGACGGCGCTGTCTGATCAGGCACGGTCTGTTTCTGGTGCCACGGCAGGGGCCAGTGGTGCCGCAAGTGTGGCCGCGAGTGGTGTTGCAGCACCTGTCGCCCTTGGTGCTCCGGGGGCTCTAGGCGCTCCAAGTGCGCCTGCCGCGACGCCGGTTCGGCGCGCGCCTCCCGTGTGGCAGGTGGACATCCAGGCGCCTGGACCCCTGGCCGATTTGCTGGACAAGTACCTCGACCTGAGCCGCTTTGAAGCCCAGGTGGCCGCTCAGTCCTCGGAGGCGAGCAAGGCTGTGGCCGATGAAGCCGCCATGGACGCACAAGGTGCCAGCACGCATGCCAGTGCGCCTGCCTTGGCGGACCGCACCATCAGCCGCAGTGAGCTGCGCCGCTTGGTGGCAGCCGCGCCCGCGCAAGCCCGCGCATTGCTGGAAGCCGAGGGCTACTTCAATGCCGATGTTCAGGTGACCATGGGCCCTGAGGTGCCCGGCGAGGTTCAACGCATCCACATCAAGGTGGAGCCGGGGCCCAAGGCCAGCATCGCCAAGCTGCAGATGGTGTTTGAAGGGGCGCTGGACGAGAGTTTGGGCAAGGACGATGCCTCAGCGCTGAGCCTGCAAGCAGCTTTGTTGATCGACTGGGCTTTGCCTGTGGGCGACAGCTTTCGCCAAGCGGCATGGTCCAGCGCCAAAAGTGCGGCGCTCACGCAGTTGCGTGCGAATGGCTACCCCGCCGCGGTTTGGTCAGGCACTGCGGCCACGGTCGATGCGCCGACCAATGCCGTCAAGCTTTATGTGGTGGCCGACAGTGGCCCTGCCTTCTATTTCGGTGAATTGCAAATCGAAGGTTTGAAACACCAGCCTGAATCAGCCATCCGCAATTTGCAGCCTTATCGGGTGGGTGCGCCGTATCGCGAGCGCAGCTTGCTGGATTTTCAGGAGCGCGTGCAAAAGCTCAACCTGTTCGAGAGCGTGTTCATCAACCTCGATGACGACCCAGCCCAGGCCCAAGCCGCACCGGTGCGTGTGCAGGTGCGTGAATTGGCCTTGCAGCAAGCGACCTTTGGCATTGGCGTGAGCAGTGACACGGGGCCGCGTGTGTCGGTGGAACACCTGCACCGCCTGCTGGGTGGGTGGCCCGTGCAGGCGCGTTCCAAGGTTCAGTTGGGGCGCGAGGAGTCGATCATCCAAAGTGATGTGGCCTCGCACCCGCAAGAGGGTGGCAAGCGATGGCTGGGTGCCCTTCAATTTGCGCGGGAGTTGGGCAGTGACCAGGCCGTGACCCTCAGTGGCCGTGTGCGGCTTGGGGTGTCGGACGAAGGCTTGCGCATGGAACGCACGCGATACGCCGAGTTCCAGCGCGCCACGGTGCAAGCTGCCGATGGCATCACGGTGTCGCAGGCCTCAGCCTTGACCGCCATGCAGCAGTGGGTCTGGAAAGGTGTGGACAGTGTGGTGCTGCCCACGCGGGGCCTCACCGCCAATGTGGCGGTGGGCGGTGGGCGCTCGTTCGCGACCCTGGCGCAAAGCGGCTGGTTTGCCCGTGGCTACGGCCGCTTGACCTGGTACCGGCCCCTGCCATGGCGCTGGTATGCATCCACACGGCTGGAGATGGGGCAAGTATTGGCAGCTGATTCGGTCAGTGTGCCAGACACCTTGTTGTTCCGCGCGGGGGGTGACGATTCTGTGCGCGGCTATGCCTTTCGCTCCTTGGGGGTTGTCAAAGAGGGCACCACGCTGGGCACACGTTCCTTGTTGACCAGCAGCGTCGAGCTGGCCCACCCCTTGATCGACCGCATCCCCAACCTTTGGGGCGCGGTGTTTGTGGATGTGGGTGACGCCGCACCGCGCTTTGGCGATTTGTCACCCAAGCTGGGCTATGGCGCGGGCGTTCGCTGGCGCAGCCCTGTTGGGCCTTTGCGGCTGGACGTGGCCTATGGCCAGCAAGTGAGCCAATACCGCCTGCATTTCAGCGTGGGGATCGCGCTGTGAACGAGGTGGCACCACCCGGCCCCGAGGCAGGTCTGCCAAGCATGGCCCCGGCGCGCAGCTTTTGGCGGCGAGCCTTGGGTTGGGTGTTGGCTTTGTCTGGCCTGGCGGCCTTGCTGTCGGTCTGTGCCGCCATGTCAGCGGTGTGGTTGGCGCTGCGCAGTGAGATGGGCGCCATGCGTGTGCTGGCCTGGGTGCCAGGGCTCACGGTGGTGGAGCCACGGGGGCAGTTCCTGGGTGATTTCCAGGCGCGCAGGCTGGAGTGGCGTTTGCCACGGGGTGGGCGCCTCGTGTTGCTGGAGCCGCGTTGGCAAGGCCTGCATCTGGCTTGGTCAGACACCGCACCCTGGCATGTGGCTGTGTCCATGCGCAGCTTGCAAGCTCAAGCGGCTGATCTGAATTGGGTGGCTGACCCCAAGCCCGCACCCTTGGTGGTGCCCAAGGATCTGGCACTGCCTGTGGCCGTGCAGATCGATGCGCTCACGCTGGGGCGCTTGAGCAGCAACCTTTGGTCAGGCCCGCCCATCACGGGTTTGGCCATGAAGGTGGCCTTGCAGCAAGGGCCTGGCAGCGCCGTGCAACACCGATTGCAGTGGCAGGGCTTGATGTGGCAAGGCTGGGTGGCCGATGGCGCTTTGGAGGCTCAGGCCAATGGTGCCATGTCCATCAAGGGCCGGCTGGGCATTCGGCATGCGCAGGGGCAGGGCAGCCTGGTCTTGGCGGGCACGGTGGCAGCCCCCGAAGTGACAGGCTGGGTGAGCATGAAGCCACCTGCT
>JBEANX010000296.1:0-3322 GCA_041165245.1 Pseudomonadota bacterium | reverse complement strand
CCAACCCTGTGCAAAACCCCGTGCTCAAGGCAGACACCATCAAAGCCTTTGAAGCCAAGAAGGCAGAGATCCTCGCGGGCAAGTTCCACCCCTTCCAGGGCCCGGTGAAAGACCAGACCGGAAAGGTGCGCATTGCCGCAGGCCAGGCCATGAGCGAGGCCGAGTTGTGGTCGCTCAACTGGTATGTGGACGGTGTCGAAGGCAAATTGCCATGACTGACACGACGGGCCTGGCCAACGTGACCAGCGTTGACATGACGGCCTTGGGCGCCTACGAGCGCTACAAGCTCATGGCCAGCCTGATCGTGCCCAGGCCCATCGCCTTGGTCACCACACTCAGCCCTGGCGGCGTGGTCAATGCCGCGCCCTTCAGCATGTTCAACATGGTCGGCGAAGACCCACCCATCGTGATGATCAGCGTCAACCGCGAAAAAGATGGCCACCTCAAGGACACGGCCGCCAACATCCTGCGTGACGGCGAGTTCGTGGTGCACATGTGCGACGAGGCCATCGCCGACCAGATGCACCGCTGTGGCGAGCGCCTGCCGCCCGACCAGAGCGAGCTGGCCAAGGTGGGGCTGAGCACGCGGCCATCGATCCAAGTCAAACCACCCTGCATTGCAGAGGCGCCCGTGGCGATGGAGTGTGTGCTGCACGAAACGCTGGAGACCCCCAGCCGCTACGTGTTCATCGGGCGCCTGGTGTGGCTGCATGCCCGCGACGGCCTGATCGACACCGAACGCTGGCGCGTGCACCTGCAGAACTACTTCCCCGTGGCCCGCTTTGGCGCCAGCTACTACGTGAACTGCCGCGAACGCTTCGGCCTGGGCGATGATGCGGTGCCTGCCCACCGCGCGGGCAATGCGATCGACGAGATGTGATTTCGCAGCTTGACCCAGCCCAAGGAGCCCCATGCCCAGCTTCAGCCTTGACGAGACCGCCCACATGCAGGCCGCCATCGACGCCTCGGCGCAGGCCATGCAGCTGGGCAACATGCCCTTTGGCGCCACTTTGGTGAAAGACGGGCAACGCCTGCAGGTCTCGCGCAATGAGCAAGTCACCAGCGGTGATTGCATGGCCCACGCCGAGGTGGTGCTGGTGCGCGATGCCGTGCGCCGCCTGGGCGCTGCGTCCCTCAAGGGAGCCGCGGTGTATGCCAGCGGAGAGCCCTGTGCCATGTGCTGCGGCACCATGTTCTGGGCTGGCATCACCCGCGTGGTCTATGCGGCCAGCACGCAGGACATCAACGAGGCGCTGGGCGAGCCCAGTTTGTCGATCACCTCCCGCAATGTGCTGGGCACGGCCAGCCCCCATGTGCAGGTCGACGGCCCCCTGCTCGACGAGGCGGCCATTTCAGTGCTGCAAAGCTTTGCCAAAGCGCAAGCCCCGGTGTCACAGAGCTGAAACAAGGCGCTGCATGTGCGACGATTCGCCCCATGCAGATCGCCAACCTCACATCGCCCTCCGAGCTGCCGGAGCGCTTGCAAACCCAGGGCTGGGGCCTGATGCCCCCCAGCGAGCTCATGCCATGGCTGGGCGCCACCGAAGCCGACCTGAACCGCGTGCACGACAGCTGGTCCCGCCTGCCGCCTGACAACCACCTCAAAGATGGTGGCCGCTACCGCAAACGCCGCCACAGTTGCTTCACGCTGGATGTGGACGGCGAGGCGCTCACGCAGGTCGAGCACCGCGCCCATTGGCAGCCGGTCGAATACAACGCCCTTCACGGCGGCATCGAGCGCTGGTTCGAGCCCATCGAGCCCTCGGTCTGCCGCCACCCGGCGTGGCGCGCTTTGCTCACGCAGCTGGGCGTGTCACTCGCCCAGAACCTGAGCACACCCACCTGGTTCATCGAGGCGCACCAGTTCCGTGTGGACACCGAAGGCGGCATTGGCCGCCCCACGCCCGAAGGCGCCCACCGCGATGGCGTGGATTTCGTGGCCGTGCTGCTGCTGGAGCGCCATGGGATCAAAGGCGGCGAGACCCGTGTGTTCGAAGCCGATGGCCCACACGGCGTGCGCTTCACCTTGCGTGACCCATGGAGCATGCTCGTGCTGGACGACCCCCGTGTGATCCACGAGAGCACGCCCATCCAGCCTGAAAAGCTGGGCGATTACAGCTGGCGCGACACCCTGGTGCTCACCTTCCGCCGCAACGGCTTTCAGGGGCCTGCCAGCGTGTGAGGTTCAGTGCACCAGCCGGCCATCGCGGTCGATGGTGACCAAGTCCACATACTGGCTGCCACGGTGCAGGTCGGTGCTGTACTTGATGGACATGTCACCCAGCTCAAAGCCATTGCTCATGCCTTGTTCGAGCGCCTGGTGCAGGTCTTCACGGGTGGCACCCCGTGCACGCTTGAGGGCCTCGGCCAGCACGGCGGCTGACAGAAAACCTTCATAACTGCGGTAGTTCAAAGGCGCTTTGGCTTTGTCCATGGCCAATCGGTAATCCTTCACCAAGGTGCTCACACCCCGGTGCGGGTCAGGCGTGATCTGGCTGAAGGGGTTGCCCGCCACCATGCCAGGGCCCAGCTTTTTGAACTGGGCGTACATGTCAGAAATCGACGTTTGGTAAATGGTGGGCCGAGGCTTGGCCTTGGCCAGCGCCTGCTCGTTGATCTGCCGCACAAAGCTCTCGCACGAAGTGGGGTTGCACAGCGCGATCACCGCATTGGGCTCGGCATTGAGGATCTTGGCGGCCTCATCGGCGAGATCGGGCTTCTTGCGTGGAAAGCGCACCGTGGCCACCAACTGAGTGCTGCGGTATTTCTCGTGCAAGGCCTGGTCGATGTAGGCAAACAGCGGGTTGCCGAACTTGTCGTCCTGCACCAGAACGGCCAGCTTGGAAGGCACAAAGGAGATGTGATCCAGCATGGTCTTGACCTCGTCGCGGTAGCCGGCCCGTACCGGGAAGACATAGCGGCTGTCGCGCATCGAATCAGCGCCTGAAATGGGCGCCACCAGCGGTGTCTTGGTGGCTTCGGCGACCTTGATCACGGCCTCGGAGGGGTCTGTGCCGCGCGAGCCGAAGAAGGCCACCACGCCGTCCTTGCTGACCAGCTCTTTCGCGTTGGCTGTGGCCTTGGCCGCTTCCAAAGCATCGTCCTTGCTGATCAGTCGGAGTTGGCGCCCTTTGACGCCACCTTTGGCGTTGACCTGCGCGAAATAGGCCAAGGCACCGGCATTGAAATCCTTCATCTGCTGGCCTGCGACCGATGACAGGTCAGCGGTCTGGCCAATGAGGATCTCTTCTGCACAAAACGCATGCCCTGCCTGAATCAGCAAGAGCACGCACGCAATCAGTCGGGGCAAATGTGGCATGGC
>JBEANX010000295.1:0-3487 GCA_041165245.1 Pseudomonadota bacterium | reverse complement strand
CATGCGCACGGGCACGTCGACCACCAGCATGCGCTTGGGGCGGCGCAGGGTGTCGGTCCAACGGGCCAGATCGCCCAGGTGCGGCTCGACCCGGTCGAGTTGCTGGAGGTACATGCCCCAGGCACCAGGGGCATCTTCGGGCAGGTAGGAGGGCAAGCGTGGGGTGTGCAGCATGGGCAGGGCCTCGGGTTCAGTGAAGGACTTTGGAAGTACTCAGTGTTGGAGGATGCGCGCAAGGAACTGCTGAGCGCGCTCGGACTTGGGGTGGTCAAAGAAGTCAGCCTTGGGGCGGTCTTCGACGATGCGGCCGGCGTCCATGAAGATCACTCGGTCGGCCACGCGGCGGGCAAAGCCCATCTCATGCGTGACGCACATCATGGTCATGCCCTCGGCGGCCAGCTCGGTCATCACATCCAGCACCTCGCCGACCATTTCGGGGTCGAGTGCTGAAGTGGGCTCGTCAAACAACATCACGACCGGGTCCATGCACAAGGCGCGGGCAATGGCCACACGCTGCTGCTGGCCGCCTGAGAGTTGGCCGGGCATCTTGGTTGCATGGGCTTTGAGGCCCACCCGTTCCAGCAGGGCCATGCCTTTGTCGTGTGCGGCGTCTTTGGGCCGGCCCAGCACATGCACCTGAGCCAGTTTGAGGTTGTCGATGATGCTCAGGTGGGGGAAGAGCTCAAAGTGCTGAAACACCATGCCCACGCGGGAGCGCAGCTTGGAGAGCTGTGTCTTGGGGTCGTTCACTTTGACGCCGTCGACCGTGATGCTGCCGCCCTGGAGGGGCTCCAGGCCGTTGACGGTTTTGATCAGGGTGGATTTGCCCGACCCCGAGGGCCCGCAGACCACGACCACTTCGCCCTTGGCGACGGTGGTGCTGCAATCGGTGAGGACCTGGAACTGGCCGTAGTGTTTGGAGACGTTGTCGATCTTGATCATGATGGGCTCACACATGGGTACGGGTGCGTTGCAGGCTCTGAACCAACCGGGACAGGCTGAAGCAGAGGACGAAATACACGGCGCCGGCAAAGAGCAGCAGCTCGACCAGGCGGCCGTCGCGGTCGCCAACCTTGTAGGCCGCGCCAAAGAAGTCGGCGAGGGCCGAGACATAGACCAGCGAGGTGTCCTGGAAGAGCACGATGCCTTGCGTCAGGAGCAGCGGCACCATGTTGCGAAAGGCCTGGGGCAGCACCACCAGGCGCATGGATTGAAAGCGGCTCAGGCCCAGCGCGGTGGCCGCTGACAGCTGACCCTTGGGCACGCTCTGGATACCGGCGCGGATGATCTCGGCGTAGTAGGCCGACTCGAACAGCGCAAAGCCCACCAAGGCCGAGGCCATGCGCACATCGGTGGTGGCGTCCAGGTGAAACACCTGTGTGAGCAGCTGAGGGATCAACAAGAAGAACCACAGCAGCACCATCACCAGTGGCACGGCGCGAAAGAGGTTCACATAGCCAGCAGCCAGCCAGCGGATGGGCGCGATGGGCGAGAGGCGGCCGATGGCCAGCACCGTGCCCCACAAGATGCCCACCACCAGGGCGGTGGCGGTGATTTCCAGCGAGACCTTCATGCCTTCCCACAGGAAGGGCAGGGCGCCGGGGATGGAGGACCAATCAAATTCGTAAGCCATGATTTGCCTTTCATTGACCCATGTAGCCGGGCACACGCACACGCTTTTCAAGCTGGTGCATCAGTGCCATCACGACCACATTGATCAGCAGATACATCGCCGTGACGGCGATGAAGGACTCATAGGCCTGGGCGGTGTAATCCACCAACTGGCGCCCTTGTGCGGCCAGCTCCAGCAAGCCAATGGTCGAACACACAGCCGAGTTCTTGAAGATGTTGAGGAACTCGGAGGTGAGCGGGGGGACGATCAAGCGCAGCCCCATGGGCAGCAGCACATGGCGATAAGCCTGCGGCAAGCTCAGGCCCAAGGCGAGGGCGGCACGCACCTGCCCCACGGGTTGGCTCAGGATGCCGGCGCGAACCTGCTCGCTCACACGGGCACTGGTGAACAGGCCCAGGCACAGCACAGCCGCTCCAAACTGCTGGGCGGCCGGTGGCATTTGCTTGATGGCATCACCCCAGCTGGTGGGCAGCAGTTCGGGCACGATGAAGTACCAGATGAACAGCTGCACCAGCAGCGGGATGTTGCGCAGCACTTCGACGTAGGCCGTGGCCAGGCGCCGAAGTGCCGGGTTGGGCACCGTTCGCAGCACGCCCATCAGGCAGCCCAGGGCCAGGGCGATGACCCAGGCGCTGAGGGAGACCGAGACGGTCATCTTCAGCCCGGCGATCATCCAGTCCCAGTACTGGCCACCGTCTCCGGTGGCGGTGGGCTCGGTGAACACCGACCAATTCCATTGATAGCTCATGGGGGCTCCTGAAAGGGGTTAGCGAAGCTGCGTCCGTTCAGCCTCAGAAGGCGTGGCGGATGCCCAGTTGCAAGGCGCTCACGTTCTTGCCCAGCGTGGTGGCAGGGCCAGAGCCGCTGGCCGCGTCGGCCGTGTACTTGGTCAGGTCACCGTTGTGGATGTAGGTGCCAATGGCGTACAGGCTGGTGCGTGCGGACAGCTTGTGGTTCAAGCCCAGCGTGAACTGCGAAGCGGTGGTGCCCGACTTGTCAGACGTCTTGCCGTAGCCATAGCCCGCGCTGAGGGTGTCTTGCGTGCCCATGGGCACCCAAACGCCCACCAGGGCTTCGGTGCGGTCAACAGTTTTGTCGCCACCCAGGTTGTTGACGCGTTGCACGCCACCGGTCATCTTGAAGGCGCCGAAGTCGTAGCTGCCCGTCAGCAGGGCGTAGTCGGCGTCGACCTTCGTGGCATCCACAGCCTTGAACTGGCTCAGGGCCAAGCCAGCCGCGAAGGGGCCTGCGGTGTATTGCGCGCCCAGGCCGTAGATGTTGCCGGCGGTGTTGCTGGTGGTCTTCTCACCCATGCCGACCATGAGCGAGGTGGTCAAGCCATAGTAGCTGGCCGACTTGAAAACGATCGAGTTGTCAGCGCGGCTGGTGGTCGAGACGATGCCGCTGGAGGCGGCCGAACCAGCGCCCGTGCCGTACGGGTCAAAGTTGTCCAGCACCACGTACTGAGGGATGTTCTGGCGGCCCAGACTCACCGAGCCCAAACCGGCTTGGTTCAAACCCACCCAGGCTTGACGGCCCCAGGCCAGGCCACCTTGGCCCAGGCCACCGGTGTCGGCGTTGATGCCCATTTCCAGCTGGAACTGGGCGCTCAGGCCCGTGCCCAGGTCTTCCGTGCCTTTGAAGCCCAGGCGCGAGCCGCTCACGCCGCCGGTTTGAACCGCGGTGGAGGTGCCGGCGCCGCCGTGGCCGTATTGCAAGTAGAGGTCAGCGATGCCATAGACAGTGACGCTGTTTTGAGCCAGTGCGAAGGTGGGGGCGGCCAAAGCAGCGATGGCGGCCAGGGAGAAGGTCAGCTTGCGGTTCATTTCAGTACTCCAGGAAGATGCGTTGGAT
>JBEANX010000294.1:0-10073 GCA_041165245.1 Pseudomonadota bacterium | reverse complement strand
CGGGGCGCATGGCGGTGGGTGCGGTGATCACCTCGCCCTCTGGGCAGGTGCACCCACTTTCGCGCGCGCTGCATGCAGTGGGTTGCAACAACGAGGCCGAGCTTCGGGCCCTGATGGCGGCCTTGAGTGAGGCGCAGGCGCTCGGGGCCCGTCAAGTCAAGCTGTTCACCGACAACAGCATCCTGGTCGAGCAGCTTGGCGATTCGCTAGACCGAGCGCTGCCTGCTCGCCCCATCGAACGCCTGGAGGCCTTGTTCATGGAGGCCCGCGTGTTGATGAGAGGCTTTGACCAAGTGTGTTTGAACTGGGTGCCTCGCCATCGCAATGGCCAGGCGGACGCCTTGGCACGTGCCGCGCTGGGCATGCTGCCCAAGGTTTCGGTGCCTCGCAAGCGCCGCCGCTGAAACGGGTCTGTCGCGAGTTTGAATCGACTTTGGGCCGACTTTCAAAAAGGGACGTGTGGAGCGGCCCGCCGCTTGGGTGAAAATGGCGGCATGACTGAAGCCAAGCAAGCCAACCAACCCCCTCTGCCCGACCACTTGTCCATCGACCCCAGCAGCCCGCACCATGTGCCGGCCGTGTTCGAGCATGACATCGGCATCCGCTTCAACGACAAAGAGCGCTTTGACGTTGAGGAATACTGCATCAGCGAAGGCTGGATCCGAGTGCCCGTGGGCAAGAAGGTCGACCGCAAGGGCCGCGCCTTGTGTGTCAAGCTCAAGGGCACGGTCGAAGTGTTCTACCGCTGATTCTTTGTGGACCGGAGCCCACCATGAGCATCGTCGTTTACTGGCTGCGCCAGGGCCAGCCTTTTGTGCAGGCCTTTGACGATGCACAGCTTTTGCCTGCCCTGGCCTTTGCCGAGGGCAAGCGCAAAGAGAAAGACGATGCCGGTGGGGTGCTCAACCAGCATGTCGTCATCAACTCTGAGTTGGGCGATTGCGTCAGCAAAGCCGGCGTGAGCGACGAGTTGCCCGAGGGCTATGACTGGTCCAAGGCCCACCGAGGTGGGCCACCGCTGGCCGAAGGCCTGCCCAAAACCTTGGGCTGAGCCTCAAGGCTTTCTCATTCATCAGCCCTGGTTTTGCCGGGGCTTATTTTTTCTTGCTGCGATCAGGCACGACGGTGACCTTGGTGGGCATCACGGCGCTGGAAGAGATCGGCTTGGCGGGCGAAGAATCCTTCTTGGGCTTTTTCGCTTCCTTGGTGGATCGTTGTTCTTTGGACATGGGCGCCTTTCGGTGGGGTGTGCGTCGGGATGACGCAGGTCGCTCAGGGTAACCCGGGAAAGCCGTCCATGCCAATGTGGCGCGCGCAGGTCGGCGTCGCTTCAACGCCAGGCGAGGTGAGCAACCCAAGGTGCAGGCAGCGGCAGGACCAGCAGCGAACACGCACTGAGGGCCGTGCCCAGCCCTTCGTGCCACTCTTCCAAGGGCATGCCCAGGCACTTGAGGCGCGCCTCGTGGGCCGTCCAGGCAAGCGCAAACGCGCGGTCGATCTGGTCAGCAGGGCGCTCAGCCAAAGCCCGTGCCACGTCAGGCCCCAGGTAGCTGAGTGCCACATCGAGCGCGTCGGGCATGGCGATGACCTGCATCACGTCCACACCCACGGGGCCTTGGGCGTGGATGGCCACCAGCGACAAGCAGCTTTCATGGGCAATGGACAGCCCAATTCCCTCGTGTGGCGCCGCCAGGCGGGGCGGCTCTCCAGGGGCGCTGACAACGCTGACCTGCACACAGCTCAGCAAGGTCGGCAGGTGGGCCTGAAGGGCCTCGCGCACCAGATCACGCGCGGTGTCGCGAAGGTTGGTGCGTGGCGCAGGCACTTGCAGGGTCCACAGCGCAGGGCCATGGGCATGCAGCGTGGCGCTCTCCATGGTGGCTTGGGGTGTCGAAGTGAGCAGCGCCATCAAGGGTGTCAGCGGCGCGGGGCTGCTGGGCTGCCTTGCCAGGCCGAGCTAGGCGGAATGCTCTCGCCCTTCATCACCAGGGTCAAGGGCCCCAGCCAGGCGTCGTGGCCCACCGAGGCGCTGTAGAGCACGATGGTGCGCGGGCCGACGTAGCTGCGCGCGCCGATGATGACGTGATCGACCTTCATGACCCGGTCTTCGAACAGGTGGGTCTGCGGGCAGGCCAGTGCATTGAGCTCGCTGTGATCGCCAATGGTGACGCAGTCGAACTCGGTGATGTCGGTGGTGTCCAGGTACACGCCCTTGCCGATGCGCGCGCCCAGCAGCCTGAAGGCCAAGGGCAGCCAGGGTGTGCCGCGCAGGTAGCGCATGAAGTTGGGCACGGCCAAGCCTTCGTACAAGCTGGTGATGGCCTCGGAGCCCCACACGAAAGGCGTCCACATGGGGACATTGCGTTGGCGGTAGCGGCCGATGAACACCCACTTGAGCACCGCGATGAAAGCAAAGGTCAGCGGGCCGAAGATCAGGCCAGCGATGGCCAACTCCAGCACGACATCCCACCAGCGGTCAGCGGCAGCGTCGGGCATCACATTGAGCACGATGCTGTAGCCCGCTGCGATCATCAGGGCCTGAGGCGCGGCAATGCGCAAGGCCTCGACCGTGCCTCGTGCGATGCGCCTCACGATGGAGGGGCGGAAGGTCAGGTGTTCGGGGTAGCCGTGGGTCTCTTCTCTAGCGGGCAAGTGCATGGGCGGTGAGCCCAGCCAGGTCTCGCCGCTTTTCATCCGGGCGTTGTCTGGCGCGCGTGACATCACGCCGATCAGCACGTTCTCAGGCAGCACCGTGCCGTCGGGCACATAGGCGCAGTTGCCCACGAAGCTGCGTCGTGAGATCACGGTGGGCTGGGTCGTCATCCAGCCGCCATCGATCTCTTCGTCGCCCAGCATCACGGCGTCGGCGATGAAGGTCTCGTCGCCCAGGGTGAGCATCTCAGGCACCACGCCCAGCGCGGTGGAGATCTCGGCGTCGCGGCCCACCTTGGCGCCCAGCATGCGGTACCACCATGGCGCATAGACGGTGGCGTACACCCCATGCAGCACCTGCAGGCAAGACTCCTGGATCTGGTTGACCAGCCAGCGGCCCAGGTAGACGCGGCTGTGCACAGACCAGGTGCCGGCGTGCATGCGCGGCAGCAGGCTCCAGCGGATGGCTGCCGAGATCACGGCCGTGCAGGCAATGAGCACCACGCTGGCGGGCAAGCCCAGCAGGAAGTACTTCAGGACCTGCACGATGTGGTTGTCGCTTTGAAGCCAGGCAAAGTGGTAGGCCTCGTCGAGGCGGTCGATCAGCACGAAGGTGGGGAAGACCGGCAGGAAAAACAGTGCCGCCACCAGCAAACCGCCGATGGCGAAATAAGCATGTTCCATCTGGCGCCACCAGGCACTCACAGGCGGGCGGGGCTTGAGGCTGCTGGCATCAAAGGCGCCTTGGTCGCTCGCGGGTGAGCCCGACCACACGCGCCCAGCAGGCACGCTCTGGCCGCTGCACAGCGCCGATTGCGCATCGAGGTGGCCCCAGTCGCCAATGGCGGTGTCGCCTTCCATCACGGCGTAAGAGCCCACATAGCCATCGCGCCCGATGTGGATGTGGCCGAGGATGAACTCACCACGCTCCACGCGGGCGTTTTCGAAGTTGCTCGCATTGCCGATGCTGGCGCGGTCGTCAATGCGCAGCAGGTCGGCTGCGCGCAGCGTGACCGAGCCGATCTGCACGTCCTTGCCGATCTTGGCACCCAAGGCCCGCAGCCACATGGCGTACAGCGAGGAGCCGCTCAGCAGGTAGGCGGGCGCGGCCTCGACCAGGCGGTCAGCCAGCCACCAGCGGTAGTAGGTCAGGCCCCACATGGGGTAACGGCCTGCCTTGAGTTGCCCTGCGATCAGCCACTTGCCGGCAATGGCCACAAAAAGCTCCAGCAGCGTGGCCAGCAGGAAGGTGCCAATGGAGGCAGCCATGGCCAGCAGCACCGAGTCATCGGGCTCGCCGGTGTAGAAGTGGTAAGTGAAGAACGGCGCCAGCCACTGACCCATTTTGATGGTGACCAGCAAGGGCAGGGCGGCGGCTTGCGCCAGGCCGCAGACCCAGCGTTTGACGGCCGAGGGCGGCACCCAGTCGGTGTTGACCTCGCGCACGGGCGCGAGGGCCTGGCCCAGCAGGTCAGCGATCTTGCCAACTGTGCGTTGTTGGTAGACGGTGGCCACCGTCATGTGGGCAAAGCGTGGGTCGGAACGCAGGGCCGAGGCCAGGCGTGCCGCAAACAGCGAATGGCCGCCGAGGTCCGAGAAGAAGTCTGCCGAGCGGCGGATGGGCTGGCCTGGGAAGAGCTTGCTCAGTGCGGCGAACAGGGCGACTTCGGCTTCGGTCTCGGGCACATCGCCGGCTTCGCTGGGGGCGGCCACGCTCAGGGGCATGGCCTTGAGCGCCTTGCGGTCGATCTTGCCCGAGGTCAGGCGCGGCATGGCGGCCAGCAACTCGAAGCGGCTGGGCACCATGTAAGGCGGCAGGCGGTCCACCATGGCCTGGCGCCATGCCTTGGTGAGGGCGCTGGCATCACCGCTGCCTTCGGTGACCACATAGGCCACGAGCTGGTCTATGCCATCGTCCTGGCGCAGCAGCACGGCCACGGTGCCCACGCCGGCTTGTTCGCTCAGCGCGGCCTCGATCTCGCCCAGCTCCACGCGGAAACCGCGGATTTTGACCTGGTCGTCGCTGCGGCCCAGGCATTGCACGCGGCCATCAGGGTCGATCTGGGCCAGATCGCCCGTGCGGTAGAGGCGTGCGTCATCAGCGCCAATGGCCCAGGGATTGGGCAAGAACTTCTCGGCCGTCAGGTCAGGGCGGCCCAGGTAGCCGGTGGCCACGCCGCGGCCAGCGATGCACAGCTCACCCACCTGGCCGCGAGGCAGCAGCTTGAGGCCTTGCGAGGTGTCGGCATCGATGACGAGCAGACTGTAGTTGGGCAGCGGGCGGCCGATGGTGACGGCCTCGCCCACCTTCATCTCGATCATGCTGGCCGAGACGGTGGCCTCGGTGGGCCCATAGCTGTTGAACAGTTGGCGGCCTAGTCGTGCCCAGCGCTCGACCAGCGAGGGCGGGCACATCTCGCCACCCAGGTTGATGATGCGCAGGCTGGGCACCTCTTGCTGGAACAAGGCCAGCAGGGTGGGCACGGCATGCAGCACGGTCACGCCGTGGTCGGCCAGGGCCTGCGGCAAGGCCTCGGGGTTGGAGGCAACCTCCTTGTGCGCGATCCACAAGGAGGCGCCCACGAGGTAGCTGATCCAGATCTCCTCGAAGGACATGTCAAAGGCCACCGAGAAGCCTTGGTAGACCCGATCAATGGCACGCACGCCCAGCACCGAGTTCTCGCTGCGCAAGAAGTGGCAGATGCTGCCCTGGCTGATCATGATGCCCTTGGGCTTGCCGGTCGAGCCCGAGGTGTAGATCACATAGGCTGGGTGTTCGGGCAGCACGCCTTCGCGGCGGCGCAGCGGGCCTGCCAGAGGCGCACTCAAATCCTGCTGCCACCAGAGCTTCAAGCCCGAGGCCTGCAGGCCTTGAAGAGCCCCCGCCCAGGCGGCGTCGCTGATCAAGCCAAAGGCTTGCGCATCTTCCACGCAGACCTGGATGCGATCGACCGGGGTGTCGGCGTCAAAAGGCAGCCAGCCTGCACCGGCTTTGGCGATGGCCAGTTGCATGACCAGCAACTCGATGCCGCGAGGCAGCCACAGGCCCACCATCTGGCCGGGCCTCACGCCCGCTTCGATCAGTCGCGAAGCCGCGCGATCCGCCGCTGCATTCAACTCACCGTAGCTGAGTTGCCGGCTGCCAAAGACCAACGCGATGTGATCAGGTGCCTGTGCAGCCGTGGCCTCGAACACGTCGGCCAACACTTCGTCCCGCAGCAGGTCGGGTCGCTTGTCGCCATGCAAGGTGTCGGGGTGGCTCAGGGGTGATCGCTCGGGCAGATTCATGGAAACTTTGAAGGCGGCAAGGTGTGTTGCTTGGCCGGGTTTGACAAACGGATGTGCCAAACCTCACATTGTGACCGCTTCCATGCCCTGGCCCCCACCCTCGCGCCTGCAGCCCTCGCCGTTGAGCTTGCGTTCAGCCTCGCTCAGGTCACCAGGGTCAATCAGGGCTTGGCAGGGCTGTCGCTGCCCACGGCGGCCTTGACGCCTGCCGCGGTCACGTCCACGGCGGTGCCAACCACGGTGCTGGTGACGCTCACGGCGGTGGAGGCCACGCTGGCCGCTGCGTCGACCACAGACACCACCGCGCAGCCGCTCAGTGAACAGGCGATCAGGAAGGCAAACAAAACGCGGGACATGGCACTGCTTTCGGTGAATGAGGGCGCGATGGTAGCGCCTGTGTGCATGGCCAGGGTGTCTGCGTGCCAGTGGCGGTTTCAGGTACGCTGGCAGCGCTGTGTGAACCACCTTGATCCGAAAGCGAAAACGATGTCGATGCCGATGACCCGCTTGACCGTGAACAACCCCGGCCATGACTTCAGCCCCGTGCACGCCGTGCTGGCCCGCCATGTCGAGCAAAACCTGCTGGCCGGTGCTGCCAGCGCCGTGCTGCAGGGGCAAGATTTGCTCGATCTGCATTGCACCGGCTGGGCTGACAAAGAGAACGACATCGCCCTGCGCAGCGACCACATCTTTCGCTCTTACTCTGACAGCAAGCTCATCACCAGCATGGCGGTGCTGCTGCTCTGGCAAGAGGGCCGCTTCCAGCTGGACGACCCCATCGACGGCTTCATCCCCCAACTGGCCAAGCGCCAGGTGCTCAAGCCAGGTGCCACCACGCTGGATGACACCGAGCCTGCGGCCGGCCCCATCACGATCCGCCACTTGCTGAGCCACAGCTCGGGCCTGAGCTACGGCCTGCTGGACCACGGCACCATGATCTTCAAGGCCTATCGCGCCAAGGCCGTGCTCAACCCCTTCAACACCCTTGAGCAGATGATGGACGCGCTGGCCGACCTGCCGCTGCTCTTTCACCCGGGCACCGGCTGGGAATACTCGGTGGCCACCGATGTGCTCGGGCGCTTGGTGGAGGTTGTCAGCGGCCAGCGCTTTGACGAGTTCTTGCAAACCCGCATTTTTGCCCCGCTGGGCATGGTGGACACCGGCTTTGTGGTGCCCCCTGAAAAGCAAAGTCGCTTCACCGCCTTCTATGTGGGGGCCGACCTGGCCAAGCCCCTGGTGCCCGGTTTGACACGCAACGACAACGCGCCTTACCCCGGCGCTTATGTGAATGCGGTGCCATGGCTCTCAGGCGGTGGCGGCCTGGTGTCGACCCTGCCTGACATGATCGCCTTGATCCGCAGCCTCTTGCCGGGTGGCCCAGCGCTGCTCAAGCCAGAGACCATCGCGCTGATGATGAGCAACCAGTTGCCCGAAGGCTTGAACATCAAGTTCCCGCGCTTTGGTGAGATCACCGGAAAAGTCTTTGGCCTGGGCGGCGCCATCACGCAAGAACCCAACATGTTTGACCCTCCTGCATCGAAGGGCGAGTTCCAATGGGGCGGCCTGGCGGGCACGCATTGGTGGATCAACCCCCACGCCAACGTGGCCTGCCTGGTGATGACGCAGCGCCACCTGGCCTTCTGGCACCCCTACTTCTTTGAGCACAAGCACGCGGTGTATCAGGCCTTGGCCTCCAAAGCCGCATGACAGCTTGCACGACAGCCCCCATGAATGCCCTCACGAAAGCGCCCCATGCCTTTTGATGCCCCTTGCCGATTGCTCTTGCTCGGTGCCACGGGTGCGGTGGGCCAGCAGGCCTTGCAGCAAGCCTTGGCCGACCCCCGTGTGGCCCAGGTGGTGGCGCCCACGCGCAAGCCTTTGCCAGCCCACCCCAAGCTTGTCAACCCGCAGCCTGATTTCAAAGCCTTGCCGGTGAATGCCGATTGGTGGCGGGTGGACGCTGTGGTCTGCGCCCTGGGCACCACCATCAAGGTGGCGGGCTCACAAGTGGCTTTCGCCGCCATTGACCGCGACCTGCCCATCAACGCTGCCCGCCTGGCCAAGCAAGGCGGTGCGCGCAGCTTCGCCTTGAACTCGTCCCTGGGTGCGAGCCCCAAGGGCAACTTCTACCTGCGCACCAAGGCCGAGGCCGAAGCAGGCATCCGCGCCTTGGGCTTTGCGAGCTTCACCACGGTGCGGCCCTCCTTGATCGACGCACATCGCGAGCCGCCGCGCCTGGGCGAGCAAGTGGGGCTGGCCTTGGCGCGCGCCTTTGCGTTCTTGATCCCGGCGCGCTACAGGCCCGTCAAGGCCGATGCCATTGCGCGTGCCTTGATGAGCGCAGCCTTGCAAGCGCCGCCTGGCGAACATGTCCTTGAGTCTGAGGCCATCGGGCCTTGATCGGCCTCATGTCGCCTGCGGCCTCAGAACAGGCTGGGCTGCAGGCCTTCGTCGTCGATTGGCTGGCTGCTGGGCAGAGGCGCCTCACCGCGTTTGCTCAGGCCATCGACCCGCACGCCCAGCAAGCGCAGTGGCCGCCCCAGCGGCGCCCGTTTGAGTGCCTGGCCTGCCGCTCGGCGGATGGCGACAGCGTCGTCCACCGGGGCACTCAAACTGTGGCTGCGTGAGCTGATCTTGAAGTGGTCGTCGCGCAACTTGATGCTGATGGTGCGGCCCACATAGCCCTTGCGCTGCAGGTCTTGCGCCACTTGCTCGCAAAGCCGTGTGAACACGGCGCCCAACTCGGCCTTGTCGCGCGAGGCGTGCAAGTCGCGCTCGAAGGTGGTCTCGCGGCTCATGGTCACGGGCTCGCTGCTGGTCACCACCGGGCGCTCATCGCGTCCCCAGGCGGCCTCGTGCATCCAGGCGCCATGACTTTGGCCGAACCACTCAATGAGTTGCTCGCGTGGCTGGGCGGCCAGCTCGGCGATGGTCTGCACGCCGTGGGCTTGCAGGCGCTCGTCGCTCTTGGGGCCGATGCCATTGATCTTGCGGCAGGCCAGCGGCCAAATCAAGGTTTGCAAGTCATCCGCCTGGACGATCGAGATGCCATTGGGTTTGTTGAACTCGCTGGCCATTTTGGCGAGCAGCTTGTTGGGGGCCACGCCCACCGAGCAGGTCAGGCCCGTGGCTTCGAAAATGCTTTTCTGGATGAGGCGGGCCAGCACACGCCCACCCTCGCGCTGGCCGCCGGGCACATCGGTGAAGTCGATGAAGACCTCGTCGATGCCGCGGTTCTCCATCACCGGAGCGATCTCTCGGATCACCTCCTTGAAGGCATTTGAGCATCGGCGGTAGGCGTCGAAATCGACCGGCAGCAAAATGGCATCGGGGCAGAGCTTGGCCGCCTTCATCAAGCCCATGGCCGAGCCCACGCCGAACTGCCGAGCGGCATACGTGGCGGTGGTGATCACACCGCGGCCGGTGTAGCCATGCAGGCGGGGGAATTGCGCCACAGGGATGTCGCAGGCTTGCATGCCTGGCTCTTGCATGGCCAATGCTGCATCGGCCGCACGCCGGCCGCCGCCGATCACCACGGGCAGGCCTTTGAGTTGCGGGTAGCGCAGCAACTCAACCGACGCAAAAAAAGCGTCCATGTCGAGGTGGGCGATGCGGCGCGGGCGGGGCTCTGTGTGCACCCTGTGATTGTCGCTGAGCGGCTGGGGCTGGGCCCAGACTCGGGCTTGTCAGCGCAGGTAGCCCGCCTCTTTCATCTTTCGCAGGCTCAGGGCCTGAGAGCGCCCTAGGGCGTCTTCGACCGAGCCGCCGTCGGTCAGCAAACTGCTGATCTGCTGGCCCACCGCCGTGCCGATGGCCTGGAACTCAGGGATGGCCGCGAACTGGATGCCCACATACGGCGAGCGGGGCACGGTGCTGTCCAAGGGGTTGGCCGAGGCGATGGCCGTTTGCTCCACCTTGGCGTAAGCATTGGCCTTCATGAACTCGGCATTGGCGTAGGTGCTCAGTCGGGTGCCAGAAGGCACGGCGCCCCAGCCCTCCTGGCGGGCCACCAGCTTGATGTAAGCCCGTGAGGTGGCCCAGCGCACGAACTCCAGCGCGTCAGGCCCGTGGGTGGAACTGCTGGGCACGGCCAGCGCCCAAGACCACAGCCAGCGCGAGCCCTTGGCCGTGCT
>JBEANX010000293.1:0-3500 GCA_041165245.1 Pseudomonadota bacterium | reverse complement strand
TCACAAAATGGGTGACGCGGCCCCAGGTGTCGGTCCAGATTTCCGGGCCAGTGGTCTCGTAATGGATGCGAGGGTTGTCGGCGTTGGCGAACTGGTCGAGCACCACGCCCTTGCCCTCTCGCACCATCTGGTCGGCCAGGTCGCGGGCGTATTCCATGCCACCGCTCTTGGGCGTGAGGATGAGCTCGGCGCCAAAAGCCTTCATGGTCTGGGCGCGCTCGATGGAGAGGTCCTCCGGCATGATCAACACCATGCGGTAACCACGGATGGCCGCCGCCATGGCCAGGGCGATGCCGGTGTTGCCCGAGGTGGCTTCGATGAGGGT
Source organism: Pseudomonadota bacterium (assembly GCA_041165245.1). Classification (GTDB taxonomy): domain Bacteria; phylum Pseudomonadota; class Gammaproteobacteria; order Burkholderiales; family Burkholderiaceae_C; genus Aquabacterium. The sequence continues at coordinate 3,175 of JBEANX010000293.1, read as the reverse complement.
GTCGCCGGGTTTGATGTCGCCACGCTCTTCGGCACGGCGGATCATGCTGATGGCCGGGCGGTCCTTCACAGAGCCGGCCGGGTTGTTGCCCTCGAGTTTGGCCAGGATCACATTGCCACGGTCGAGCTGATCGGCGCCAGGAATGCGCTGCAGGCGCACCAAGGGGGTCTTGCCGATGACGTCTTCAAGCGTTGGGTAGTTCATCACCATGATTGTGTCAGGCTCGAAAAGCTGATCGTGGCGTCAGGGCACTGCCCCTCGCCCTTGGTTGAGCGCTTTGTGCTGCAGAAACAAAAAAGGCCCCCGAAGGAGCCTGATGTCGCCGATTTTTGCCTCCCACCAGCGCTTTTTTGGATAAGCCTGATGGTGCCCCGGGCCGGAATCGAACCGGCACCCCTTTCGGGACCGGATTTTGAATCCGGCGCGTCTACCAATTTCACCACCAGGGCACGGCGTGAAGACCACGATATTAGCACAGACGCGCGCCTCGCTTTGCGCGAGGTCAGTGTCGTTGGTGCGACACCTGCCCCGGGCGGCCGGGCAAATTCAGGGTCGCGACCTTGGGCGGCGTGGTGGCCAGCACCTCGCCAGCCTTCATCACCATCAGGCGTGTGGCTTTCAGACGAATGGCCTCCACGGGGCTGCTGGCTTGCAGCAAGACCAAGTCAGCAGGCGCGCCCACGGTGATGCCCTGCGCGGGCAAGCCCAGGATGCGCGCGGGCGTGGTCGTGACCGCCTCGAAGCATTGGCGCATGGCGCTCTGGCTTGTCATCTGCGCGACGTGCAGGCCCATGTGGGCCACCTCTAGCATGTCGGCGTTGCCCAGGCTGTACCAGGGATCCATCACGCAGTCGTGCCCAAACGCCACGTCGATGCCTTGGGCCAGCATCTCGGGCACCCGGGTCATGCCGCGGCGCTTGGGGTAGGTGTCGTGCCGGCCTTGAAGGGTGATGTTGATGAGGGGGTTGGCAATGGCCGCCACACCCGCCTCTTTGATCAGCGGCAAGAGCTTGCTGACGTAGTAGTTGTCCATGCTGTGCATGGAAGTGAGGTGCGAGCCGGCCACCCGGCCCTGCAGGCCCAATCGCTGCGTGTGAAAGGCCAGCGTCTCGATGTGGCGGGACATCGGGTCATCTGACTCATCGCAATGCATGTCGACACGCAGGCCGCGCTCGGCCGCGATTTCGCAGAGGATGCGAACCGATTCGGCACCGTCAGCCATGGTGCGCTCGAAGTGCGGGATGCCGCCCACCACATCGACGCCCATGTCCAGCGCACGCTTGAGTTGCGCCAAGGCATTCGGGCTGCGCAACACACCGTCTTGCGGAAAGGCCACGAGCTGTAAGTCGAGGTAAGGCTTGACGCGCTCTTTCACGTGCAAGAGCGCTTCAACCGCCAACAGGCGCGGGTCACACACATCGACATGTGAGCGGATGGCCAGCAGGCCTTGCGAGACGGCCCAATCGCAATAAGCCAAAGCCCGCTCCACGATGGCCTCTTGCGTGAGGTGAGGCTTGAGCTCGCCCCACAAAGCGATGCCCTCCAGCAAGGTGCCTGACTGGTTCAAGCGGGGCAGGCCCAGGCTGAGTGTCGAGTCCATGTGGAAGTGGGCGTCGACAAAAGGGGGGCTGAGCAACTGGCCTAGTGCATCGACTTCGCGGTGGGCTTGGGCCGACAGGGCAGGCGCGACGGCAGCGATGCGGCCCGATTGGATGCCGATGTCGACGTTTTGAGTGCCGTCAGGCAAGGTGCAGTGGCGAAGGATGAAGTCCAGCACGAAACGCTCCGAGGCACGCGGGGCTCGCGTTGCCAAAGAGCGTAGCAGGGATCAGGCCAGCACCAGGCTGGCCATGGGCTCAGAAGGTTTCCCAGTCGTCGGCGCTGGCGGTGGCCACTGCGGGTGCTGAGGCCGCCGCGGGCACGTAGGCCTGCGTGGGGCGGCTGGCCGGCTTGTGAGAAGCTTTCACCGCAGGTATGACAGCGGGCTTGTTTACGGACTTGTTTACGGGCTTGCTGGCATGGGGCAAGCTGGGAGCGGCGTGCAGTGCGTGCGCGGCCACGTGGGAAGCCACACCCCCCTGGCCGGATGTCTTGAAGAATGACACCGCCATGGTCAGGTTTTTGGCTTGCACCTTGAGGCTTTCGGCAGCGGCCATGCTCTCTTCGACCAAGGCTGCGTTTTGCTGGGTCATCTGGTCGAGCTGGCCCACCGCTTGGTTGATCTGCCCGATGCCCTGGCTTTGCTCCAGGCTGGCGTGGCTGATCTCGCCCACCAGGTCGGTGACTTTGCGAACCTGAGTGACCACGTCCTGGATGGTGCTGCCCGCACGGTGCACCAGCTCATTGCCCGCGTTGACACGCTCGACGCTGTCGTTGATGAGGGTCTTGATCTCACGCGCTGCGTTGGCGCTGCGTTGCGCCAGGGAGCGCACCTCGCCGGCCACCACGGCGAAGCCTCGACCTTGCTCGCCCGCGCGAGCCGCCTCCACAGCGGCATTGAGCGCCAGGATGTTGGTCTGGAAAGCAATGCCGTCGATCACGCCGATGATGTCGGAGATCTTCTGGCTTGAGGCTTGGATGCCTCCCATGTTGCTGACCACCTGCGCCACCAGTTCACCGCCTTGCAGCGCCACACTGGAGGCTGCATTGGCCAACTGGTTGGCCTGCTGGGCATTGCCGGCATTGGTGCGCACGGTGCCCGACATCTCTTCCACCGAGGCGGCCGTTTGCTCCAGGCTGGAGGCTTGCTCCTCGGTGCGACCGCTCAAATCACTGGTGCCGTGGGCGATCTGGGACGAGGCCGTGGCCACGGAATCTGCGCCGATGCGCACGTCTTCCACGATGGCGCGCAACTGATCCACCATGCGGCCCACGGCACGCTGGATGTCACCCACCTCGTCCGCACGGTCAGAGACCGGCACATGGCTCAGGTCACCCGCAGCCACTCGGTTGATTTCTTCCACCACTTGCCCCACGGGCTTGGCAATGCCGTTGGCCAGGATGAGCGCCAAGCCCAAGCCCACAGCCAATGATGCGCCAATGGCCAGGCAAATGGCCAACATGGACTTGGCATAGATGGCATCGCCATTGCGGCTGGCTTGCTCACCCCCTTGCGTGTTGAGCGCCACCAATTGGTCAAGCATGTCGGCCATCTTGGCAGCCTCAAGTTTTGAGG
>JBEANX010000292.1:0-2722 GCA_041165245.1 Pseudomonadota bacterium | reverse complement strand
TGTTGATTTCCACCTGGAACTGATCCACTTGACCCGGTGATTTCCACGCAAATCTGATCCACGTAAGAACCCTAACCTGCTGCTTTATGCAGCAGGGGTCATAGGAGTGATTGACGTGGCGACACTCAGTGTCATCAGAAGGTGGGCGTTGCGCGAGCAACTGTCCATCCGCGAGATTGCCAGGCGCTCGGGCCTGTCTCGCAACACCATCAAGAAGTACCTGGCCTCAGAGGTTGTCGAGCCTCGGTATGCCCAGCGTAAGTGCTCCAGCAAGCTCGATCCTTTCGCCGACAAGCTGGCGCTTTGGTTGAAGGCCGAGCAGACCAAGAACCGCAAGCAGCGGCGCACGCTGCTGCAGATGCACGCCGATCTGGTGGCTTTGGGCTTTGAAGGCTCGTACGGGCGTGTGGCCGCATTTGCACGGGCCTGGCGGCAGCGTCAGCACGAGGCCGAACAGACTGCAAGCCGCGGCACCTTCGTGCCGCTGGTGTTTGCCCCTGGCGAGGCCTTCCAATTCGACTGGAGCGAGGATTGGGCCGTCATCGGCGGCGAGCGCGTCAAGCTGCAGGTGGCCCACACCAAGCTCAGTCACAGCCGGGCCTTCCACCTGCGGGCGTATCCGCTGCAGACCCACGAGATGCTCTTCGACGCCCACAACCATGCCTTGCGGGTCCTGGGCGGCGTGCCACGCCGGGGCATCTACGACAACATGCGCACGGCCGTCGATCGCGTGGGCTCGGGCAAGGCGCGCGACATCAACCAGCGCTTCGCCGCCATGGCCAGCCACTACCTGTTCGAGCCCGAGTTCTGCAACCCGGCCTCGGGTTGGGAGAAGGGGCAGGTGGAGAAGAACGTGCGTGATGCGCGGCACCGGCTGTGGCAGCAGGCACCGAGCGTGGCCACGCTGGACGAGCTCAACGACTGGCTGGAGCTGCGCTGCAAGGCCCTGTGGGGCGAGATCAACCATGCCCAGCTGCCAGGCACGGTGGCCCAGGTCTGGGCGGCCGAGCGGGCCTGCCTGATGCAACCCGCGCGGCCCTTCGACGGCTTCGTCGAACACACCAAGCGCGTCAGCCCCACGTGCCTGGTGAACTTCGAGCGCAACCGCTACAGCGTGCCGGCGTCCTACGCCAACCGCCCCGTGAGCCTGCGCGTGTACGCCGCGCGGCTGGTGGTGGTGGCCGAAGGCCAGGTGCTGTGCGAGCACACCCGGCTGTTCCAACGCGGCCACCACGGCCCGGGGCAGACGGTCTACGACTGGCGCCACTACCTGGCGGTGCTGCAACGCAAGCCGGGTGCACTTCGCAATGGCGCGCCGTTCACTGAACTGCCACCAGCCTTCAGGCGGCTGCAGACGCACCTGCTGCGCCAGACCGGCGGTGACCGAGAGATGGTGGAGATCCTGGCACTGGTGCTGCACCACGACGAGCAGGCGGTGCTGGCGGCGGTGGAGTTGGCCTTGGAGGCTGGAGTGCCCACCAAGACCCACGTGCTCAACGTGCTGCACCGCTTGCTCGATGGCACGCCACAGCCACTGCCGGTGCAGGCACCGCAGGCGCTCAAGCTGAGCCAGGAGCCGCTTGCCAACGTGGTGCGCTATGACACGCTGCGCACCGAGCGCAAGGCACAAGTACGGGCGCAGGCACTGAGCGCCAACGCAGACCACAAGGAGGTGTGCCATGCCAGCTGATCCCGTCCACACATCCAACGCAGCCACCACCGCCATGGTGGGCACGCTGAAGTCGCTCAAGCTCTTCGGCATGGCGCACGCGGTGGCCGATCTGGCCGCGCAAGGCGCCCCGGCCTTCGACGCTGCGCAGGCCGTGCTGGGGCAATTGCTCAAGGCCGAGACGGCCGAGCGCGAGGTGCGCTCTGTGGGTTACCAGATGAAGGTGGCACGCTTCCCAGCCTATCGCGACCTGGCCGGCTTCGACTTCGCGCACAGCGAGGCCGTTGAGGCGCTGGTGCGGCAGTTGCACCGCTGCGAGTTCTTGGAGCAGGCCCACAACGTGGTGCTGGTTGGCGGCCCCGGCACCGGCAAGACGCATCTGGCCACCGCGCTGGGCGTCCAGGCCATCGAGCATCACCACCGGCGCGTGCGCTTCTTCTCCACGGTGGAGCTGGTCAATGCGTTGGAGCTGGAGAAGGCCAGGGGGCAAGCTGGCCAGTTGGCCAACCGGCTGGTCTATGCCGACGTGGTGGTGCTGGACGAACTGGGCTACTTGCCCTTCAGCGCCTCAGGCGGTGCGCTGCTCTTCCATCTGCTGAGCAAGCTCTACGAGCGCACCAGCGTCATCATCACCACCAACTTGAGCTTCAGCGAATGGTCCAGCGTCTTTGGCGACGCCAAAATGACCACCGCACTTCTGGATCGCCTCACGCACCGCTGCCACATCCTGGAAACAGGCAACGACAGCTACCGCTTCAAGCACAGTTCTACTCAAACCCAACCACCCAACACGAAGGAGGCCAAGACCAAGAAGTTATCCACAACGAAGACCCTCAAAAACGAAAAACGGGTGGATCAAATTTGAATGGAAACGCCGGGTCAGGTTTGGGTGGAAATCAACACGATCACATCGCAGGCGTTGCACTTCATGCTAAGTTGGTCCACACGGGCAACGTACCGGCCTCTTCACGCCTACTCTCATCTTCCACCATACCAAGTCGACGCCGATGAAACCCCACCACAACCTATCCCTGAGACAGGCAACTCTACTGA
>JBEANX010000291.1:0-5591 GCA_041165245.1 Pseudomonadota bacterium | reverse complement strand
AAGCCACCATCGACGTGGCAGCAGGCAATGGCGGCAGCGGTTGCATCAGCTTCCGCCGCGAAAAGTTCATCCCCTTTGGTGGCCCCAACGGGGGCGACGGCGGGCGCGGTGGCCACGTCTTCATCGAGGCCGACCGCAACATCAACACCCTGATCGACTACCGCTACGCACGCCGCCACGAGGCGCGCAATGGCGAGCAAGGCCGTGGCTCTGACCAGTTCGGCGCGGCTGGCCCCGACATCACCCTGCGCATGCCTGTGGGCACCATCGTTCGCGACTTCGAAACCGGCGAAGTGATGATGGAGCTGCTGGAGCACGGCGAAAAGCGCATGCTGGCCAAGGGTGGCGACGGCGGCTTTGGCAACCTGCACTTCAAGACCAGCACCAACCGTGCGCCCCGCAAGAAGACGCTGGGCTGGCCTGGTCAGGCCTACAAGATCAAGCTGGAGTTGCGCGTGCTGGCCGACGTGGGCCTGCTGGGCATGCCCAACGCGGGCAAGTCCACCCTGATCACCGCCATTTCCAACGCCCGCCCGAAGATCGCCGACTACCCCTTCACCACCTTGCACCCCAACCTGGGTGTGGTGCGCGTGGGCCCGGAAAAGAGCTTTGTGGTGGCCGACATCCCGGGCCTGATCGAAGGCGCCTCCGAAGGCGCCGGTCTGGGCCATTTGTTCCTGCGCCACCTGCAACGCACCCGCGTGCTGCTGCACGTGGTGGACTTGGCCCCGTTTGACGACGCGGTTGACCCTGTCAAGCAGGCCAAGGCCATCGTCAACGAACTCAAGATTTACGACGAAGCGCTCTACAAGAAGCCACGCTGGCTGGTGCTCAACAAGCTGGACATGATCCCGGCTGAAGAGCGCGTGCAGAAGGTGGTGAACTTTGTGAAGCGCTATGGCTGGAAGGGCCCGGTCTTCCAGATCTCGGCCCTGACGCGTGAGGGCTGCGAGCACCTGGTGCAGGCCATCTACCAGCACGTGGCCAGCATGCAGGAGCACCATGAGGAAGCCGACATCCGCTTTGATGCCGAGGGTGACTTGGCCGAAGGCGCGGTGAGCCTCAAGGCTGCCAGCAAGAAGTCGGCTCTACAGACCGAGGCCTTTGAAGACCTCGTGGCTGTCAAGAGCGACGAGGCCGCGCCTGTGAAGCCTGCGGCCAAGAAGGCACCTGCGAAGAAGGCCGCAGCCAAAAAGGCAGCGGCGACCAAGGTCGCTGCAAAGAAGGCCCCAGCGAAGAAGGCTGTCGCCACGAAGGCTGTGGCTGAAACAGCGGTTGCCAAGAAGGCGCCCGCCAAGAAGGCCGCACCTGCTGCAAAGAAGGTTGCTGTGAAGACTGTGGCTGTCAAGAAGGCCGCAGTCAAAGTGGCCGCCAAGAAGGTCGCCGCCAAGAAGTCTGCGGTCAAGCCTGTGGCTCAGCCGGTGGCCAAGAAGGCAGCCGCCAAGCCCGTGGCCGCCAAGAAAGCTGTGGCTAAGAAGGCCGTTGCTAAGAAAGCCGTCACCAAGAAGGCTGTGACCAAAAAGGCTGCAGCCAAGAAGGCCGCGCCCGAGGCCGAGGTCTACACGCCTGACCCGACCGACCCACGTTTCCGCTGATTCCAGAGAGCCGCCATGAACGACGTGTTGAAGAACGCCCGCCGCATCGTTGTGAAGGTCGGCTCCAGCCTGGTCACCAACGAGGGCAAGGGCGTTGACGCCGAGGCCATTGGCACCTGGTGCCGGCAGATGGCAGCCTTGGCGGCCGACGGGCGCGAGGTGATCATGGTCTCCAGCGGCGCCATTGCCGAGGGCATGAAGCGTCTGGGCTGGGCCAAGCGCCCCAGTGAGATCCATGAGCTGCAAGCCGCCGCTGCCGTGGGCCAGATGGGCCTGGTGCAGATGTACGAGACCAAGCTTCGCGAGCACGGCATGGGCAGCGCCCAGGTGCTGCTCACGCATGCCGACCTGGCCGACCGCGAGCGTTACCTCAATGCGCGTTCTACGTTGCTGACGCTGCTCTCGCACAAGGTCGTGCCCGTCATCAACGAAAACGACACGGTCGTGACCGACGAGATCAAGTTCGGCGACAACGACACCCTGGGCGCCCTGGTGGCCAACCTGGTCGAAGCCGATGCCCTGGTCATCCTGACCGACCAGAAGGGCCTGTACAGCGCCGACCCGCGCAAGGACCCTGAAGCCCGCTTCATCGACGTCTGCACCGCCGGTGACCCATCCCTGGAGCAGATGGCCGGTGGCGCGGGCTCACGCGTGGGCACGGGCGGCATGATCACCAAGGTGATCGCGGCCAAGCGCGCGGCAGGCAGCGGTGCCAGCACCGTGATCGCCTGGGGCCGCGAGCCCGACGTGTTGGTGCGACTTTCGCAAGGCGAGGCCATTGGCTCGCTGTTTGTGGCGGCCACCGCCAAACTCACCGCCCGCAAGCAATGGATGGCTGACCACCTGCAACTGCGTGGTGCTGTGGTCATTGACGATGGTGCCGTGACCAAGCTGCGTGACGAGGGCAAGAGCTTGCTGCCCATCGGCATGGTGGAAGTGGTGGGCGAGTTTCACCGTGGCGATGTGATCGCTGTGCGCAACAGCCAAGGCCAGGATGTGGCGCGCGGGCTGGCCAACTACGCCAGCAGCGAGGCGCGCCTGATTGCGCGCAAGGCCTCCAGCGAGATCGAAGGCGTGCTCGGTTTCACGACCGAGCCCGAGATGATCCACCGGGACAACCTGGTGCTGGCTTGATCACGAACCAGGGCTGCCGAGGCAGCCCTTGGTGATGGCACGGTCAAAGCGTGCGCGGGTTCACAGGCCCAAGTTGCTGAAGACCTGATCCTGCAACCACACCAGGAACTTGTCGCTCAAGGTGGTGACCTTGTTGCGCGGCCCCTCTTGAACCTTCATGACCGGCCCTTGGCCATCGACCAGGTGGTCGACAAAGTCGGTCACGCTTTGGGTGCCTGCTGAGGGGATGTCGGTGTCGATGAAGGTGATCATCGTGGTGGTGTGCGACTTGAGCACGCTATCTCGGCTGTAAGGCAGGTAGTAGCCCACATTGCTGGACTGCAGAAGCGGCAGCCAGTTCGCCACGTCCTTGCGCCACAGGTCGACTCGGATCTTGTCGCGCTCCTGGATGGTGCTGGCGGCGCGGATCTCCGGGTGGAAGTTGTCGTAGGCGAACGAGGCAAACAGCTTGTCGCTTTGTGTGAGCGTGAAGCCCAGCCTGTCTTGCGGGAACACCTGTGCCACGGCAGTGTTCAGCACGCCCAGGTTGCTGGTGTCCACTTGCACTTGCGGGTAGCGCCGCAGCAGCTTCTGGGCGATGCCTTGCTCACCGTCAATGCCCCAGGCGACGCGGATGGTGTCATGCAAAGGCTTGGAGGGCGATTGCTGGCGGCTGTCTCCCGCAGGGGCGCTGAACAGGGGGCCAGAGTCCGCCAGCAGGCTGGACTTGCCGGGCTTGAGGGTTTCACGCACATAGGCGTAGTTGGCTGTGGCGCCCACGCCGCCCGCTGAGAAGCCCGTGACCATCAGGGTGGATGGGCGCGGCATGTTGGCCTTGAGCCAGTCGACCATCGCCTCGGTGTTCACGTTGCCCTTGTGATGGTAGGTGATGGGGGCGGTGCCATCGGCCTCGGTGTACACGGCCACACGGTTGCCGGTGTAGACGTCGCCCGTGCAGTAGGGCGCATAGACGATGTTCCACGACTGCGTCTGCACCGTTTGCGAACTGTTGCGGGAGGCAAAGGGCGTGATGTTGCCTTTCAGGGCCGAGTTGAAGACGCCGATCTTGGTGCCCACCGTGTTGGGGATGCTGGGCAGGACCTTGGTCATGTAGTCCTTGGGGATGCCATTGGGGTTGATGGCGCCCAGGAAACCGCTGCGGTACTGACAGGCGGCTTTGTCGTAGCATGCGCCGCCCCCTTCGAACAAGATGATGGTCTTGTCGGTCATGGGCGTGCGGTTCACGAAGAAGCGGTAGGGCGAGCCGTTGCCGCAAATGGCCCCACTGGAGGCGGGCAACTCGACCATGTCCCATTGGTAGTAGCCCGCTGTGGCGGCCAGGGGCAGGCTCAGGGCAAGGGCTGCCAGGCGAGCCGGAGTGGAGGCAGGTCGGGTGTTGGCGGAGGTGTGGTGTTGGGTGTTCATGATTGGCTTTGCGAAGTTTCTACACCTGTAGAAGATCTCGCGTTTGCAGGCCTGCGTCCATCTGGGTTCACCCGCATCCGCCCGGCCATCAGAAGCCGAAGGCTCATGGACAATCGGCAGACCATGAGTTCTGAACGTATGACCTTGATTGCCGATGCGGCCATCGCCCTGCTGGGTGAGTTGGGTGCACGCGGCCTCACGCACCGCGCAGTGGACGCACATGCAGGCTTGCCGCCGGGTTCCACCTCGGCTTACTGTCGCAGCCGCATCGACCTCTTGAGCGTGGCCCTCAAACGCCATGCCGAACTGGACTTGGCGGATCTGGACCATGACGCCCAACAATGGATGTCAGCGCCCAGTGGGCTGGATGCTTTTGTGGGTGCGCTGGTGGCGCGCATCGAAACATGGCTGCTGCCCGCCAACCGCCAAAGGCTGGTGGCACGCTTCGAGCTGTTCCTGATCGCCTCGCGCACGCCTGAGCTCGGTGACATGGTGGCCAGGCAGCGCGAGCAGTTCTTTGAACTCACGCTGGCTGCCTTGCAGCACCTGAAGGTGCCCAACCCGAGTCACGCCACGCCAGCGTTGATGGCCATGGTTGACGCGCTGCTGTTTGGGCAGATCGGAAGGCAGTCTCCGCCTTTTGATGCCACCCTTTGCCGGGACACGCTCAGGCACGTGGTCATGATGCGGACGACCTCAGTTTGAGCCGCCGCGGTGCCCAGCCGTCCCTTTCAAACCAGCTTTGACAACTTCAACCAGGCCGCGTGATAGCGCTGCAAACGCGCCAGCTCTTTGTCACCCACCTGCGCCAGCCGTGTGAGGTTCATGTTGTCGGCCAGATCAGCCAGCTTCACGCGGCCGGCCAGCGGGTTGCCGCTCAAGCGGTCGATGAAGTCCTCGTAGGTGTCGTCCGGTTGCTTGCTCAGCAGCCCGATGGCCGCCACCACGTGTTCTGGAAAGCCGTGTTGACGCAAGTCGTCCAAGGTGAGGTCGGTGTCTTCGACCACGTCGTGCAGCACCGCGACGATTTGCTCGTCCTCGCTTCGTAGGCTCAGCATCAGGCGCAGCGGGTGCAGGATGTAGGGCTGGCCGGCTTTGTCGGTCTGGCCGCGATGGGCCTGGACGGCGAGGCTGATGGCTTGTTCAAGCAAGGTCATGGTCGTTGGGTGCCTTTGTGATTTCGTGTGCGTGGGGTGGCTCGATCTCCAGCGCATGGCCTCCCAGCTCGAAGTCTTGTTGGACGGCTTTGATCAGTTGAGCTAGCTCGTCTGCGGTGATGGCTTGTGCATGATGTGGTGGCTCCCAATGCCGCAGCGAATCGGCGTAAACCACAAAGCCCACCTTGCCTTCAGTTGGAAAGAACATCTCACCTTGTGCCTTTGCGATGCGGTCGCCCTTTTGAATGAGGATGTGGTCGCGGGTGATGTCGATGATGTTCATGGGGCGATTTGTCTCACC
>JBEANX010000290.1:0-2721 GCA_041165245.1 Pseudomonadota bacterium | reverse complement strand
ACCAGCTCGCTCACACGGGCAGCGGCTTCAAGCGCCACCAGCCGGATGCGAAGCTTGCTGGCGCTGGCCGTGCCCAGCTTTTTCTCGGCCACAGCACGCTTCTCACACAGCTCGCGGATCTTTTTGTCCTTGTAGCGGATGTCCAAGTCGTCTTCCCTGAATGTTAGATCAGTTTACCGTTTTGGTAAACGAAGCGTTTGGGTCTTTGGTGTGGATTCCACCCGGATGGGGTGGTCCTCGTGCACGGGCTCAAGCCCTCAACCAAGCAACCTCACCCTCTGCAGAGCCCTCCCCCTTGCGCGCCCGCCCCAGCGCTTCGAGCGTGTCCAGGATCTGCGGCAGGCGCTTCTTCCAAGGGCCTTGGCCTTTGAAGTGCTCGGCCAGTTGCGCCTCGCTCAAGGCGATGGGGCTGGTGCTGAGCACCTCAAACGTGGCGCGCATTTGCTCGGGTAGCTCGGTGGGCCAGGGGCGACGCGTGGCCGCGCTCACGGCCTTGGCGGGCACTGAAGCTTCGGCTTCATCGTCGGCTTCGGGGGCCAAGGTGTTTGTGTCACCCGTGGTGTCACTCATGGCGGCAGGTGCGCCCACGTTGGCCTCTGCGGTCTCTGCCGGGCTGGACAGCAAGGCACGCTGTGCTGGGTCCTGAAACTCAGGCCGCAGCCAACGCACCAGGCCGCGTGCTTCGTCGGCCGCGCGGCGGGCATTGAGGGCCACCAGGCGCTCCAGCAAGGCCTCAACCCAAGCTTGGCGGGCTGCCGACTGGGGCTCGGTCTCGCCCCAGGGCACGGCCCCAAGGTCTTGCCAGCCGTAGGCTTGCAGCACGGCGGCGTCCAGCTCGTCGTGCAGGCTTTGCAGCACGCCCACCAGGCCGGTGCTGTGGTGCAGCTTTTCTTTGGCGCTCAGGGCGCGGCCTGCGCGCAGGGCTTCGAGCACGTTGTAGATGCCGGTGAGCGTGAGGCCTGCGGCCACGCCTTCAGGCGAGGCCAGCACGCGCTTGCGGTGGGCGTCGATGGCCTCGGCATGGCGGCGGATGGTGTCGGCCAGGGGGCTGGTGGGGGTGAAGCCGGTGTCGTCAGCGGGGAAGGGGAAGGTTTCGAAGCAGGTGGACTTTGTGTAACGCGGCCTGTCCTCAAGTGTGCCGCCCGTCTTTAGTGCCCACGTGAGGTGACACGAACTGGACAAGATGCCCAAGTGAAGGGCGTCTGCTAGACCGAAGCACATCAGTGCATCGTCGGCCAATACAGTAGCATCCAGAAACTGAAAGGTTCGATGTTTGGCAGTGACTGGCGTTGCAATGAATCGGGCAAGTCCCTCCAGCACTAGCCGCAACTCTTTTCGCGGTTCCCCAAATAGCCACCAGTTCAAACGATAGCTGTCCCGGTTATTGGCGTCGCGTTCTGGCTTTACACGGTCATGCACCCATTGGTAAGTGGCAGGGTGCTTGAGGCGAACCTCTTCGACGTTTAACCCGAGCAGGTCGATCACCAGTGCATCACGTGGTTTTGACGTGAGGTCTTTGCCATTTCGGTAATGACGAATGTGTCGATCCAGGCCAGGCTCTCTGCCCATCCCTAGGCTTTGGGCTTCTTCGGGGCTGACGATGAAGCCAGCGCCGAACAGTTGCACCCCGCGATTACTAAGTTCGTAGTTGGCGCCTAATTTATTGGCGCCCGCCACGTTCGCACCGATACGCAAGTCAGCAAAGACTTTACCCCTGCGCTCGTCCAATACCACCGCCATTTCGTCGTGTTCGCCTTGAGTTTCTTGGGTTACGGTGAGCAATCGCCCTTCCAGGTCACCAGGCGCACCCACGGTCATGGCAATGCGAACCGCAGCCCCAGCCGTGCTGTCCACCCAGGGGTGGTCAGGCACAGCAAAGCTCAAGCTCAAAGGCGCTTTGGCATCGTCCAGGTGGGCCGAGATCACGCGGCGGTTGAAGGTTTGCCGCAAGCTGTTGGTGGTGATCAGGCCAAACTGTTGGGACTGGCCCTGGCGCACGGTGCGGGCGGCCTGGTCCCACCAATACATCACAAAGTCGGCGCTATCGGGCACGTTGGGCCAAGCCTTCCGTAAAGCATCCGCGTAGCCGTCACCCAATGCTTCGCGCACATGCTTGGCGCCAATGAAGGGCGGGTTGCCCACGATGTAATCGGCCTGTGGCCAGGTGGCCGCACGTGGGTTCAGGTAGCGCCATTGGGGCTCTTGCGCCGCCTCATCAGGCACTTGCTCGCCGGTGACGGGGTGGGGCTTGAAGGTCTTGCCGTCCCAGCGGCTGAGCAGCTGGCCCTGCGCGTCAAAGGCGGGCTCCTGGCCATCGAAGGCCAGCACGGCGTCGCGGTTCTCGATGTTGCCAAAGTCATGCACCACGGGCTCGGCCACGCTGGCATTGCCTTGCGTGCGGATGTGCCATTGCAGGTGCCCGATCCACAGCACCAGCTCGGCCAGGGCGGCAGCGCGGCGGTTGAGTTCAATGCCCAGGAACTGTTTGGGTGTGACGGTCTCACCCTCCAGGCCCAGCTTGTCTTGCGTCTCGCCCAGGTCGGCCAGTTGGTTGAGCACTTCGCCCTCCAGGCGCTTGAGGTGCTCCAGCGTCACGTACAGAAAGTTGCCGCTGCCGCAGGCTGGGTCCAGCACGCGCAGGGTGCACAGGTGGTGGTGGAAGCGTTTGACTTCTGCTCGGGCTTGCTTGATCAGTTTGTCGGCCGCCAGCTCTGTCTTTCG
>JBEANX010000289.1:0-15647 GCA_041165245.1 Pseudomonadota bacterium | reverse complement strand
TGTCGAAGTTGAACACCGCGGGCAGGGCTGCGATGTCGATGCCGCGTGCGGCCACGTCGGTGGCCACCAGCATGTCGACTTCACCGCGCTTGAAAGCGTCCAGCGCCTTGATGCGCTCGTCTTGCGACTTGTCGCCGTGCAGGGCAGAGGTGCGCAAGCCATCACGCTCAAACGAACGCGCCAGGCGGGCACAACCGAGCTTGGAGTTCACAAAGACGATGGACTGCTTGATCTCGCGCTCACGCAGGATCTTGACGATGACGGCGCGTTTGTTGTCGTCGTCCACACGGTAGAAACGCTGTTCGACGTTCGTGGCCGTCTGGTTGGGGCGGGCCACTTCGACCAAGATGGGGTCTTGCAGGTAACTCTGGGCCAGCTTTTTGATCTCGGGCGAGAAGGTGGCCGAGAACAGCAGCGTCTGGCGGGTCTTGGGCAGGTAGCTCAGGATGCGCTGCAGGTCCGGCAAAAAGCCGATGTCGAGCATGCGGTCGGCTTCGTCGAGCACCACGTATTCGACCTGCGAGAGGTTGCAGTTCTTGGCCTCGATGTGGTCGATCAGGCGGCCCGGGGTGGCAATGAGCACCTCGACACCGGCTTTGAGCTCGACCGTTTGCTCGCGCATGTTCATGCCGCCAAACACCACCGCCGAACGCAAATTGCACTTACTGGCATAGGTCTTGACGTTGTCGGCCACCTGAATGGCCAGCTCACGCGTGGGTGCCAGCACGATGGCGCGCACCGGGTGGCGGGCCGGCGACATGCTGGCGTTCTCATGCTTCATCATTTTCTGAAGCAGCGGGATGGAGAAGGCGGCGGTTTTGCCGGTGCCGGTTTGCGCGGCGCCCATGACGTCGCGGCCGGCCAGCACCAAGGGGATCGCCTTGGCCTGAATGGGCGTCATCGTCGGGTAGGCGATGGCGGCCAGGATCTTGGGGTCGAGCGGCAGGGTGTCGAAGCGAGCTGGTGCTTCAGGCACAGCTTCGGGGGCTGCAGCCTGGGCTTCGGTGTTCAGTGCGGAGGACGTGTCGGACGTGTCAGAGCTCATGGTGCCCCAGGTAAGCGCCAGACCCCACAGCCTGGCATCGAGAAACTAAAAGGTGTACCCAGTCTGGCGCTGAACACCCAGGGTGCTGGCTTCGGCCGCTTCAAGCAGCGCCGCCAGCGGCCCCAGCCCCTGGTAGCGTGCGCACACTTGGTACGCACTGCGCCACACGCGGGGGATGTCGTCGAGGTACTGCTGCTTGCCATCACGCAAGGCCAATCGGGCAAAAATACCCAGGACCTTGAGGTGGCGTTGCAAACCCATCCATTCAAAATCGCGCCAGAACTCGCCGAAGTCCTCGCGCACTGGCAGGCCCGCTTTGCGCGCCTTTTCCCAGTAACGGATGGCCAGGTCGATCTGGCGTTCCTCGCCCCAGGAGACGTAGGCATCCCGGAGCAAAGACACCAGATCATACGTGATCGGGCCCCAGACCGCATCCTGAAAATCAATCACGCCCGGGCGGGCCTGCGCATCGAGCGGCGAAGCCATCAGGTTGCGGCTGTGAAAGTCGCGGTGCACCAGGGCGCAAGGCTGAGCCAGCACCTGGGCCTTGATCTGGCCAAAACAGCGCGCCATGGCGGTTTTCTGGTGCTCGTTCAGGGTCAAGCCGCGCAGCTGGGTGAGGTACCAATCCGGGAACAGGTCAAGCTCGCGCTGCAGCAAGGCGTCGTCATAGGGCGGCACCTGGCTTTGGGCATCGATGGCCTGCAGGCGCATGAGTTCGTCGGTGGCGGCCTGGTAGCGCTGGCGGTTGGCCTGGTCTTCGGGCGAGCCCTCCAGCGCCTCAGGGCTCAAGGTGGACAACAGCGTGTGGGCACCCAGGTCACTCAAGAGCATGAAGCCTTGGGGCTCGTCCCAGGCCAGCACCTCGGGGGCCTTCACCTCACCCGCGGTGAGCAGGCGCGCCACCTTGACGAAAGGGCGGCAATCTTCCTGCTGCGGGGGCGCGTCCATGATGATGAAGCTCAGGCCACCTTCGGCCTGCACCCGGAAGTAGCGGCGAAAGCTGGCGTCGGCACTGGCTGACACCACCGAGCCTGTGTCCAGACCATGCCGGGGCGCGACCTCTTGCAGCCACGCTTGAAAGGCCGTTTGGCGCGCCGTGTCAGACCAGGCAATGGCGGCAGCAGAAATGGGTTGGGACATGGGTAGGGCTCGCGGGCGGACCCGCATGGAATAATCCTTTCATTTTAGTGCCCGGCTGGAAGCCCGCCCACCTCATCCAGCGCACCAGCCGACTTCACACCACCGTGCCTGTTTCGACCCACACCGCCCCCCACGCCCACACGCCTGCCGTGTGCAGCCCGCTCAAGCAGGTGACGAACGCCGCACACCCAGCCCCCCAGGCCAAGGCCTTGCGGATGAGTGCGGTGGCCTGGGCGTCGGCTGCGCTGGCCGCTTCTTGGCTCGGAGCAGGCGCGCCCCAAGCCTGGGCCCAAGCCAGCGCTGCCCCTGCGGCCCCGGCAACGTTGAACACCACGGTACCCGACGAAGACACCAACACGGTGACGCGCCCTGGCTCGCCAGGGCAAAGCCCCGACCCCGCAGCGCTGCCAGCCACCTTGGCATCGCCCGACAAGCTGCGTGTCGAAACCCGCCTCAGCTTGCCTGCCAGCGGCCCACTGTCCAAAAACCTACCGGTGTTCTTCGAGGCCGACCACATGGACGGCACACCGGGCATTCAAACCCACGCCACCGGGGCGGTGCGCCTCAAGCGCGGCGACCTGACGATGCGCGCCGACGAAGTCACCCACACCCAGGCCGACGACATGGCCCGTGCCAAGGGGCATGTGAAGGTCACCCGCCGAGGCGATGTCTTCACGGGCCCCGAGCTGAACCTCAAGCTCGACACCTTGTTTGGTGATTTCCTCGACACCAACTACCGCTTTGCCCGCACGGATGCAGGCGGCAAGGCCACCAAGATCGACTTCCTTGGGCCCAACCGCCTGCGCGCTTACAACGCAACGTACACCAGCTGCACGCCGGACAACACGCAAGACCTCAGCGCCACAGTTGCCGCCAGCCCGGCCTGGGTGCTGACCACCAGCAATGTGCTGCTGGACACCGAGGCCGACGAGGGCCGTGCTGAGAATGCGGTGGTGCGCTTCATGGGCGTGCCCATCCTGGCCTCGCCGGTGCTGACCTTCCCGCTGTCTAACGCGCGCAAATCGGGCTTTTTGCCGCCCAACTTCGACGTCGACTCCAAGGGCGGCTTCGAGTTTGCCCAGCCCTACTACTGGAACATCGCGCCAGAGCGCGACGCCACGCTCACGCCCACCCTGTCCACCCGGCGCGGCGTGGGCCTGGACGGCGAGTTCCGCTACCTCATGACGCAGGACCGAGGCACCTTGCGCGCCAATGTCTTGCCCGGCGACCGCACGGCCGACAAAGACCGAGCCCTGCTGGACCTGCAGCACCAAGGCAATGCCAACAGCAACGATGCCGCACGCATGGTCAGCTATGACCTGCGTGTGCGCCGCGTCTCCGACGACGATTACTGGAAAGACTTCCCTCGCGGGCTGAACAACGTCAGCCTCACGCACCGCCTGCTGGACAGCCACTTGAGCGTCGAGCGCCAGCTCAACACCCGCGCCTGGGGCCTGGGGCCCAACCAGACCACGGTCTATGCCCGCATTCAGAGTTGGCAGACCTTGAAAGACCTCGACCCCAAGGCCGACGCCAGTGCGCTCATCATCTCGCCCTACAAGCGAGAGCCCCAAATTGGCCTGCGCAGCCGCAGCGCGTCTGATTCCGGCCTGATCTGGGGCCTGAGCACCGAGTTCAACCGCTTTGCCAACGAAGACGCCAAGCGCGTCACCGGCAACCGCCTGCACGCCTTGGCGCAAGTGGAGCGGCCTTTTGGTGAGGCCTCGTGGTTCGTCAAACCCAAGTTCAGCGTGAATGCGGCCAGCTACTCGCTGGACAACAACATGGCACTCACCCAAGCTGGCATTGCGGGTGACAAACAGCGCGTCATCCCCACCTTCAGCCTGGACAGCGGCCTGGTGTTCGAGCGCCCCGTGAACCTGTTTGGCAAGTCACTCGTGCAAACGCTCGAGCCGCGGGCCCTGTATGTGCGCACGCCCTATCGCAACCAGGCCGGCCTGCCCCTGTTTGACAGCGCCCCACGTGATTACAACCCCTACAGCATCTTCAGCGAAAACGCCTTCACGGGCGTCGACCGCGTCTCGGACGCCAACTTGTTGAACCTGGGCTTGAGCACCCGCTTCATCAACCCCGAGAACGGCACGGAGGCCATGCGCCTGGGCATCGTGCAAAAAGTGCTGTTCGCTGACCAGCGCATCACGCAAGACGACGGCCCGCCCATCACGCAGCGCCTGTCTGACTTGCTGCTGCTGGGCTCGACCTCGGTGATCCCGAACTGGTCCATTGACACGACTTTGCAGTACGGTTCACAAAATGGCCGCATCGAACGCTCAGTGCTGGGAACGCGCTACTCGCCTGGCCCCTGGCGCACGGTGGGCATGAGCTACAGCTACACCCGCAACAGCAGCCAGCAAATGGATTTGACCTGGCAGTGGCCCTTGAGCGGCCGCACACCGCCGCTCACACCCGATGGCCAACGCTCGGTCAGCCATGCGGCCAACCAGTGCGGAGGCGCTTGGTACAGCGTGGGCAAACTCAGCTACAGCATGCGTGACCGCCGCCTGAGCAACGGCCTGGCCGGCTTCGAATACGATGGGGGCTGCTGGATCGGCCGCGTCGTGGCCGAACAGACCGCGGTAGGCAGCAGCTACAGCACCCGCATCCTTTTCCAGCTGGAGCTGATCGGCCTGTCGCGCCTGGGCACCAGCGCCCTCAAGACCATGGCAGCCGCCATCCCTGGCTACCGCGCACTGCGCGACGAGCACAACACCCTGATCCCAGGGGCCTCTTCTGACTTCCATGCCTACGATGACTGACCCACGCCAACTGCCACACCTCACCCAGGGCCGTCGTGCCCTGGCCGCCCTGTCGCTGGCCCTGGTCACCGCGTGGTACGCGCCCTCGGCGCAAGCGCAGGGCTTTCGTCTGGTGGACGCGCCCCAAGTCTCGCCCCGCATTCCTGGGACCCGCAACCTGAGCACCGACCTCAAGCTCGAGGGCAAGCAAACCACCGCCGACTACATCCTGGCCGTGGTCAACACCGAGCCCATCACGCACACCGATGTCGACAAGCGGGTGGCGCGCATCCTGGACACCGCTTCGCGCAACACACGCCTGCCCTCTCCCGAAGAGCTGCGCAAGCAAGTGCTCGATGCCTTGATCAATGAAAAGATCCAGATGCAGCGGGCCAAGGAAATCGGCATCGTGATCAGCGACGCTGAGGTGGACACCGCCATCGGCAACATCGCCTCGCAGAACCAGATCTCCCTGGACGAGCTGCAAACTCGCATGAAGCAAGACGGCCTGGACTACGAGCGCTACCGCACCAGTGTGCGAGAACAGATCACGCTTGAGCGCGTGCGTGAGCGCGAGGTCAATGCCCGCATCCAGATCAGCGACGCCGAACTCGACAGCGTGCGTGCCCAGGCCGCCGCATTGGGTCGCGATGTCGATTTGAACCTCGCCCACATCCTGATCTCCGTGCCAGAGGGCACCAGCGAAGCAGCCGTGCAACAGCTGGCCCAAAAGGCCGAAGACATTCGCCAGCGTGCCCTGAGTGGCGCCAACTTTGCGGACCTCGCCAAGCAGTACTCGCAAGATCCGAACACCAAGGACACAGGCGGCGCCCTGGGCATGCGCCCGGCCAACCGCCTGCCGGAGCTCTTCACCGATGCGGCCAAAGAACTCAAGGTCGGCCAGGTGGGCACCGTGGTGCGCTCCGGTGCAGGCTTTCATGTGATCAAGCTCATTGAGCGCGAGAACAGCAGCAAGGCCAGCTACACCCAGCAGCGTGCCCGCCACATCCTCTTGCGCACCACGCCTCAGTTGCCAGCGCCCGCCGCCAAGGCCAAGCTGGCTGGCATCCGCAAAGACATCGTGGGCGGCTTGAGCAGCTTTGCACAGATGGCCCGCCAGTACTCTGAAGATGGCAGTGCCACCAAGGGCGGTGACCTGGGTTGGGCATCGCCCGGCCAGTTCGTCCCTGAGTTTGAAAACGCACTCACTGCGCTTCAGCCGGGCCAGGTCTCTGAGCCCATCGTCAGCCGTTTTGGCGTGCACCTGATCCAACTGATCGAGCGCCGCGAAGTGCAACTCACCGATGCCCAGCAACGCGAAGCGGCCCGCGCCGTGCTGCGTGAACAGCGTTTCGAAGGCGCCTACGAGGAATGGGCCAACGAATTGCGCGCTGGCGCCTTTGTGGACATGCGCGATGAGTAAGCACGGCGGCAACCAGGGCCACATCGCGCGCAAGCGCTTTGGGCAGCATTTTTTGTCTGATGCCGGCGTGATCGACGACATCGTGCGCGGCATCGACCCGCGCCCCGGCCAAGCCCTGGTCGAGATCGGGCCCGGCCTGGGTGCCATGACCGACCCTGTCGTGCAACGCTGCGAGCACCTCACCGTGGTCGAGTTGGACCGCGACCTGGCCGCCCGCCTGCGCCAACGCCCCGAGCTCACGGTGGTTGAATCGGACGTGCTGCGTGTGGACTTCGGCCAACTGGCGTCAGACGCCCTGGTAAAGACGGGCAAAAAGCTGCGCGTGATCGGCAACCTGCCTTACAACATCTCCACGCCCATCCTGTTTCACCTGCTGCCCTGGGCACACTTGGTGCAAGACCAGCACTTCATGCTGCAAAAAGAGGTGGTCGACCGCATGGTGGCCAGCCCGGGCAAGAAGGATTTTGGCCGCCTGAGTGTGATGCTGCAGTGGCGCTACGAGATGGAGAACATCCTGGACGTGCCGCCCGAGGCCTTTGACCCACCGCCAAGGGTGGACTCAGCCATCGTGCGCATGGTGCCGATGGCAACGCCGCCCAGCATTGACCCTGCGGTGCTGTCAGAACTGGTCACGGTGGCGTTTTCACAGCGTCGCAAGATCCTGCGCCACACCCTGGGCGCCTGGCTCACCCAACGCGGCGTAGATGTGGCTTTTGACGTTCAGCGCAGGGCCGAAGAAGTGCCTGTGGCCGAGTACTTGCGCCTGGCCACGGCAGCCAGTGCCGCAGCGCCTGCCAGCGCCATGAACAACGATTCCGGCTCAGACACGGTTTGAACAGCGCAGGGCATGCGCTCATGCCGTGAACAGGGCCAACACGGCGATCAATGCTGTCAAGGTCAGGTGGGCAATCGCACTGCCCATGTGCCAAATCGAAGCGTGCATGTTCACCCCTTGCGTGAAATTCAACAGGAACATGAGGCCGGGTGCCGGCGGGTGGCTTCACGCACAAGCCATGCCAGGTTTTCAGCAGCTGCGGCAGTGGCTTGGCACTCGGTGCACCGAAGGAATCACTAAACTGCCCTCATGAAGACATTCCTTGTGGGCGGCGCGGTGCGCGACCGCCTTCTGCAACGCACCACGAACGATCACGTCAGTGACCGTGATTGGGTCGTGGTCGGCAGCACGCCTGAGGCCATGCTGGCCCTCGGCTACACGCCCGTGGGGAAGGACTTCCCCGTCTTCTTGCACCCTCAGACCCATGAGGAATACGCCCTGGCGCGCACCGAGCGCAAATCAGGCCAGGGCTACCATGGCTTTGTGGTGCATGCATCCCCCGAGGTGACGCTGGAGGAAGACCTGGCACGTCGCGACCTCACCATCAACGCCATCGCGCAAGACGCCGACGGCACCTTGACCGACCCCCACGGCGGCCAGGCTGACATGCAGGCCCGCGTGCTGCGCCATGTCTCACCCGCGTTCACCGAAGACCCGGTGCGCATCCTGCGCTTGGCGCGCTTTGCTGCACGCTTCCATGATTTCTCGGTCGCGCCCGAGACCCTGGCCCTCATGCAGCACATGGTGCAAGGTGGCGAGGCGGACCACCTCGTGCCCGAGCGCGTGTGGCAGGAATTGGCCCGCGGCCTGATGGAAGAGCGCCCCTCGCGCATGTTCGAGGTGCTGCGCCAATGCGGTGCCTTGGCGCGCCTGCTGCCAGAGCTGGATCGCCTCTGGGGCGTGCCCCAGCGCCCCGAATACCACCCCGAGGTCGACACCGGCGTGCACGTCATGATGGTCCTGGACATGGCGGCACAACTCGGCGCCAGCTTGGCGGTTCGGTATGCCTGCCTTGGGCACGATCTGGGCAAGGGCACCACACCCCAAGACGTGCTGCCCCGCCACATCGGCCATGAGGAGCGCAGCGTGCGCCTGCTCAAAGGCGTCAACACTCGACTGCGCGTGCCCAATGACTGCAAGGAGCTGGCCGACGTGGTGGCCCGCGAACACGGCAACATCCACCAATGCCTGGGCTTTGGCGCAGCCGCGCTGGTGCGCTTGCTGGAGCGCCTGGACGCCTTTCGCAAGCCCGCCCGCCTGGCCGACATCCTGCTGGCCTGCGAATGCGACGCCCGGGGCCGCCTCGGTCTTGAACACCAGCCCTACCCCCAGGCCGAGCGCTTGCAAACGGCCTCGCAGGCCGCCGCACACGTGGCAACCGCCCCGATTGCAGAGGCGGTGATGGCGCAAGGCCGAAGTGGCCCCGCCATCGCCAAGGCCATTGCGGCTGAGCGAGAACAAGCCGTGCAGGCAGCACTTCCGGCGAACTGAGACGGCGGCCAGATCGGGGATCGACGAGGGCCAGGCACGCGCGTGCTCGGCGTTTACGCTTGCCCGGCATGCGCGCAAAGCGGACAAACCCCCTAGAACCAAGGATGTCGGATCACGTCAAGTCTTGAAAAACTCTGGGAAACCCTGTGTGATGCACAGACCACTGTCGGTGACGATGGACATCATCCAGGCATGGCTTGGACCCACTTCGACCCTGACATGAGAGACCGCCCCAATCAAGATGGGCGGCGGCACCTGCTTCAAGAGGACATCCGTCGCCAGACCCTGGAGTTGCTTGACCACCGCTGGCACCAGCTGTGGGGCAGCTTCGGCGTCAGCGTGATCTTGCTGGGCTTTGGTGCCAAGTTGTTGTGGATGCGGCCTGAGACCCACTGGCCCCAGGCACTGGCCTTGATCACCGTGAGTGCCATGGCCTGGCTGCTTCACCGAAGCATTTGGCAAGTGTGGGCACGCTCGGTGCAACAGCGCGACGACTGGCTGCGCAAGCGTGACCAGTCCCTGGTGGGGCTGATGATGTGGGCGGCCGTCTTCGCACCGCCCGAGGCCAGTTGGTGGCCCCTGCCCATGGCCGCAGGCAGTGCCTATGGCCTGTGGATGCTGCTGCTCAATGCACGGCAGCACTGGCCCTCGTGGTTCTTCTTGCAAGCGCGCGAACTGATGCGGCAAGAGCGCAAGCGCTGAGGCACGGCACTCACCAAAGCGGGTCGAGCGTTGAGCGGGCTTGCGGCGGCTGGGCTCGCTCCAGTGGCAGCCAGAGGCAGACCTCCACCCCCTTGCCCGGGCCCAAGCTGCTCACCACCAGCCGCCCCTCCAGGCGGCGCGCACGCTCCTGCAAATTAAGCAAGCCACGGCCACCACGTGCAGCGCCGCCCTCGGGCATGCCCTGTCCATCATCGCGGATCAGGATGCGCACCGACTTTTCAAACTCGACGCCAGGCTCTGGCACCTCCTGGCTGACACGAAACACCAACTGGCGCGCCTGCGCATGCTTGAGCACATTGGTCAGCACCTCCTGCACAAAGCGCAAGAGGTGCAGGGCATCGGGTGGCTCCAACCAGGGCAAGGGCGGGATCTCTTCCACCTGCCAGACCAGGCTCAGGCCCGCCGCTTCCAGCCTGCGGCCCAGGCGGTGTCTCAAACTGGCCAGCAACAAGATCAAGTCGTGCTCAATGGGCTCCAGGGAATCAACCACCAGGCGCAGGTCATCCACGCATTCGCGCAGCATCAGGCCCACCTGCCCCATGTCCATGTGGCCTTGCTCGACCATCACCAGAGAGGACATCAAGGACGAGCCCAGGCCGTCGTGCATGTCACGCATCAAGCGCTGGCGCTCCAGCAGCAAGGCCTGGCCGCGTTGCACCTCCAGCAGGCGCTGGTGCTTGGCCTCCAGCTCGGCCTGACGCTCGGCCAGCCTTTGCTCCAGCACATCGTTGAGGCGCTCGGCCTGGTCGATGGCGCCCACATAGCGCCGCTGCAAGGCCGTGAGAAAAGAGGCGAACAAAAGCAAGGTGCCATAGGGCAAGAGGTACACGCTCTCGATGCTGACCTGCTGCGCCAGCAAAGCCACGTCGTGCGCGCCGGCCAGCATGGCCAGCCACAAGGCCACCACGATCACGCGCAACTCGGTGCTGCCGCCCCGCACGGCCATCACCGTCAAGAGCACCGTGACCCCGGCTGCCACGCTCACATTGATCAGCTGGAACAGCACGCCTGAATCGGCGTCGAACGACACATGCCACACCGGCAAGGCCAGCAAGCTCATGAAGGCCACGAACAGCGCCAGGCCCCGCTCGACCCACACAAAGCGACGCGCATCAAAACGCAGCGCAAACAGGTAGATCAGCCACATCACCCAGGTGATGGACACATTGACAATGCCCGAGTACCAGGCGTTGAGCCACTCGTCATCGGGCCGCACCAACAGGTATTGCAAGTTGCAGACGAACCAGGCCACGCTGGCCAAGGCCACCAGCAAATGCGCGGATTCCTGCTTGCGTGTCCACCAAAAGCCCAGGAAGAACAGGCCCATGAGCAAGAGCACCACCGAGCTGGCCTGGGGCAAGGTGTGTTGCCAGAGCAGGCGCTGGGCCAGGCGCGGCGCCACCGCCGATTGCGGGCCCACCGTCATGGGCGCCATGCCGTAGCCCACCTCGGGCCTGAAGACGATGCCCAGCACGATCTCCACCGGCTGGCCCGGCGGCACCAAGGCGGGCGGCAGGCTCACGCCAATGGGGCGGTTCCACATCATCCGCCAGTCGGCCAGGTTGTCAGCCACCACCGCGCCATTGACGCGCAATTGCCAGGCCCCGCCCATCACCCGGGGCACATAGACCATGATCGGCTCGATGCGGCCTGCGCCCTCCACCGGCACATGGCGCACCCGAAACCAGATGCGGTCCAGCGGCGTGTCGTGGTTGATGGGCAGGCTGGGACCACGGGCCACCGTCTCGGGCAGGCTCACGCGTTGCCAGCAGGCCTGCCCCGCCTGGATGGGCTGGGCCAGCACGCGCGCCAGAGGCTCGGCCCGATAGCCTGCCGTGCCGCCGCGCTCGATGCAGCGCTCGGCCACGGTGTGCCGGGTGGACCAATCGCGCGCCTGCGGCACGGCGGCCATGGACCACACCAGCATGCCGATCAGCAACAGCCCCAAGGCAGCCAACAAGGCATGCCCAGGGTGCTGGCGAATCATGCGCCGGGTCAGCGCGCCGGGCCTGCCCTCACTCACCGAGCCAGCCCAGGCGGCGCGCCTGGTCGATCGCTTCGCCGCGCGAATGCACTTGCAGCTTTCGGTAAATGCGCTTGATGCTGCTCATCACGGCCAAGGGCTCGACGGCCATGCGCTGCGCGATCTCGTCAAAGCTGAAACCCTGCGCCGACCAGCGCAGCACCTGTGTCTCCTGGTCCGACAAGCCCAGCAAGGCGGGCGCGTTCACAGCGTCATCGAAGCCTGCGCCAACCTCGGCCAAGGCCGCTGCACCCGCAGGCAAACGCTTGAGCAGCTGGCACGCAATGACCGGGCTGATGGGGCTGCCCCCGCGCCGCAAGAGGCGGATCTGCTCAGCCAAGGCAGAGGGCGATGAGTCCTTCAACAAGTAGCCCGTGGCACCCGCTTGGATGGAGGCCAGCACATGGCGTTCGTCGCCAAACACGCTGACAACGAGGATGTCGCAATCGGCCAGCCTTTCATGCGCATGGCGGATCAAACTCAGGCCCGAACCACTGGGCAGGCCCAGGTCAACCAGCAGCACATCAGGCCGGTAGGCGTCGAGCATGTCCAGACCATCGCCCACGTCCTGGGCAGCGCCCAGCAGGTGCAAGTCCCGCGCCTGGAGGATGGCGCTGGTGAATGCCGCCCTGAAGCGGGCATCGTCCTCCACGATGAGCACGGAGATGGTTTTCATGATGTCCACAGTGTAGGAAGCTGCGGCAGACACCGGTGAAGAAACTCGAGCCCAAAGGCCCCCAAGGGTTAGGGGGGACCTCCCCCAATGGGGTGTGGTCACATGGCAAAGACACGAAAAAAGCGCACGCTGCCTTCACAGGCAGGTGCGCTCAAGGTTCACTGGCAATTCAAAGGCAGGCAGACATGCCCGAGGCGCCCTCCCTGAGGCACCCCGACAGTTCTGAACCAGCCGGCGTCAGTCGGCCTGCTTGCGCAGGAAGGCTGGGATCTCCAACTCGTCCATGCCATTGCTGGCCAGCGCGTCGACCTTCTGAGCCGCTTGCGTGCGGCCACTGCGCCACACGCTCGGGGTGTTCAGGCCGCTGAAATCATTGCCGCCGTGCGACGCATGACCCGTGTGCAAGCCACCGTGCGCCATGCCGTGACCGCCCGCCATGGCCGAGGTGCCCACGGGGTTGTTCAGGATGGGCAGGTTGTCGGTGCCAGTGCGGGCAAACATCTGAGCGGCGGTTTGCGGGGCGCTGTGCACCACGGTCATGCGCTGCTTGGCCGAGGTCAGGCCCGTGGCAATCACGGTCACGCGCAGCTGGTCGCCCAGGCTTTCGTCGTAGGCCGTGCCGTAGATGACATGCGCATCTTCCGACGCATAGCGACGGATGGTGTTCATGGCATTGCGCGACTCGGCCAGCTTGAAGTTGGACTTGCTCGCAGCGATCAGCACCAGCACGCCACGCGCGCCGGACAGATCGACACCTTCCAGCAGCGGGCAGGCCACGGCGGCTTCAGCCGCCTTGGTGGCGCGGTCGGGGCCGCCAGCGGTGGCCGTGCCCATCATGGCCTTGCCAGGCTCGCTCATCACGGTCTTGACGTCTTCGAAGTCGACGTTGACCAAGCCGGGGATGTGGATGATGTCGCTGATGCCGCCCACGGCGTTCTTGAGCACGTCGTTGGCTTGGCAGAACGCTTCTTCCTGGGTGACGTCGTCGCCCAGCACTTCCAGCAGCTTGTCGTTGAGCACGACGATCAGGGAGTCGACATTGGCTTCGAGTTCGGCCAGGCCCACTTCGGCTTGCTTGGTGCGACGGTTGCCTTCGAATTCGAAAGGCTTGGTCACCACGCCCACCGTGAGGATGCCCATTTCCTTGGCCACACGGGCGATCACAGGTGCAGCACCCGTGCCCGTGCCACCGCCCATGCCGGCGGTGATGAAGACCATGTGCGAGCCTTCCAGCGAGGTGCGGATTTCGTCCACCGCTTCTTCAGCAGCCAGACGGCCCGCCTCGGGCTTGGAGCCCGCGCCCAGGCCGCTGGTGCCCAGTTGCAGGTTGTGCTCGGCCGTGGAGCGACCCAGGGCTTGTGCATCGGTGTTGGCGTTGATGAACTGCACGCCTTGAACGCCTTGGGCGATCATGTGATCGACCGCGTTGCCGCCGCCGCCACCCACGCCGATCACTTTGATCTGCGTACCCAAGTCGAAGTTTTCAATCATCTCGATCGGCATGTCATACCTCCTAATCTAGTCAAGCAGTTGCCAGTGAATTTAAAAATTACCAATGAACCAGTCGCGAACACGTGAGAACAAGGTCTGTACCGACCCGGCCTTCTGAGAGGCTTTCATGCCCCGCATGCGCGACAACCTTGCTTCTTCGAGCAAGCCCATGACGGTGGCCGACCGAGGGCTGGCCACCATGTCGTGGAGAGCACCGGCGTACAAGGGGATGCCCTTGCGCACCGGCTTTAAAAAGATGTCCTCGGCCAACTCGACCATGCCCGGCATCACCGCCGAGCCGCCCGTCAAAACAATGCCGGAGGACAGCAATTCTTCGTAACCTGATTCGCGGATCACCTGGTGAACCAGCGAGAAGATCTCTTCGACACGCGGCTCGATCACGCCGGCCAAAGCCTGACGCGAAAGCATGCGCGGTGCGCGGTCACCCAGGCCAGGCACTTCGACCTGCTCGTTCGGGTCGGCCAGCATTTGCTTGGCCACGCCGAAATCGACCTTGATGTCTTCGGCGTCCTTCGTGGGCGTGCGCAGCGCCATGGCGATGTCGCTGGTGATCAGGTCACCGGCGATGGGGATCACCGCCGTGTGGCGGATCGCGCCGCCTGCAAAGATCGCCACGTCGGTGGTGCCCGCGCCGATGTCCACCAAGGCCACGCCCAGGTCTTTTTCGTCTTCGGTCAACACCGCTGCGCTTGAGGCGCTGGGGTTGAGCACCAGCTGCTCGGCTTCCAGGCCGCAACGGCGCACACACTTGACGATGTTCTCAGCGGCGCTTTGAGCGCCCGTCACGATGTGCACTTTGACTTCAAGGCGACCACCGCTCATGCCGATGGGCTCTTTGACTTCGTGCCCATCGATGATGAACTCTTGAGGCTCGACCAGCAGCAAGCGCTGGTCATTCGGGATGTTGATGGCCTTGGCGGTTTCGACCACACGCTGCACATCAATGGGCGCGACTTCCTTGTCACGCACGATGACCATGCCTGTGCTGTTCTGACCGCGGATGTGGCTGCCGGTGATGCCCGTCCACACGCGGCTGATCTTGCAGTCGGCCATCAGCTCGGCTTCTTTGAGCGCCTGCTGGATGGACTGAACGGTGGCGTCGATGTTGACCACCACGCCGCGCTTGAGCCCGTGAGTGGGAGCGACACCCAGGCCGGCGAGTCGAAGATCGCCACCAGGGAGGACTTCAGCGACCACCGCCATCACCTTCGCGGTGCCGATGTCGAGTCCAACGACAAGGTCTTTGTAATCCTTGGCCATGGTTACGTTGGTTTTGACAAGTTTAAGGTCATTGACGCGGCTTTCCTGTGGCTTTGCCACTTGATTTTTCAGCGAAGGCTGTCAAGCCACGAAGCCGCACGGCATAGCCCTTGGGGTAGCGCAGATCGGCGTGTTCCAAAGGCTGCCCGTACTGGCGTTGCAACTGAGGCAAGGTGCGCACAAAACGCTCGGTGCGTGCAAGGATTTCATCAGGTTCGCCTCGGCCCAACTCCAGCGTGGCGTCGGTGTCCAGCACCACACTCCATGAGCCGCGGTCGTTCAGGCGCAGGGTGTCGATCTCGGCCTCCAGCGGCACCAAGAGAGGCTTGAGGCGACCCAGCATGCTCAGCATCTGGCCGGCCACTTCAGGGCTGGCGTGAGCGGGGGCTTGCAGCACGGGCAAAGGCTGGTCTTCGACATCACCGAGGTTGGCATCAAAGACTTCGCCTTGCACATTCACGAGCTGGTCATCGCGGTCGGCATGGCGCCAGTAAGCGGCAGGCTCATGTTCTTGCAAACGCACGCGCAACTCGTTGGGCCACACGCGTTGCACCACGGCCTTGCGCACCCAGGGCACCGACTCGAACACATCGCGCGACTTGCGCAAATCGACGTTGAAATATCCGCCCGTCACACGGGGCAGCACATTGGCACGCACGGTGGCCAGGTTGTTGCGCTGCAGGTCACCCTCCAGCGTGAGCTTGCGGATGGTGAAGAAGGGCTGGCGAGCCAAGAGGGTCAGCAAAGCAGCAGCCACGAT
>JBEANX010000288.1:0-2735 GCA_041165245.1 Pseudomonadota bacterium | reverse complement strand
CCTTGGCTTATCTGGTGGGCATCACCATGGTCATTTTTTTCAGCAATGTCTATTCGCGCATTCGTTTCTGGGTGGCTTTGCCCGTCAATGGGGCCTACCTCGGCATGTTTGTCCTGGGTGTCTGCTTCTTTCCCAGCGTGGATGCAGCATTGGTGATCCCCATCGGTTTGATGTTGGCCTCAACGTCAGCCTTCACGCTGTTCTACCTTTATTGCCTAGAGCACGAAGAGCGCCATAACTACCTGTTGAGCCAGAGCCAACAGGCGCTGGCGGGCGCCCTCGGCCAGGCCAACAAGGAACTGGAGCGCGCCTCCAGAACCGATGCTCTCACCCAGGTCGCCAACCGTCGTCATTTCGACGAATTCATGTCTCAACTGTGGGCGCGTGCCCGGCACGGCAGCCATGCGGTTTCGGTGCTCATGCTGGACCTCGATCACTTCAAGGCTTACAACGACCAATACGGCCACCCCATGGGGGACGCCTGCCTGCTGGCAGTGGCTCAGGCGCTGGGTCAAAGCTTGCGCCGCCCGGGTGATCTGGTGGCGCGCTACGGTGGCGAGGAGTTCATCGCCGTGCTCCACAAAGCCTCGCCTCAGCAGGTCGAAGTCGCAGCAGAACGTGTACGGGCAGCAGTCGAAGCTTTGCGCATCGCTCATGAGGGCTCCCCCTTGCATGGACGGGTCACCATCAGCATAGGTTGGGCCAGTGCGCCGCCTGGGGACCGTGAGCCCACCGCACATCGATTGATTGCCATGGCGGACGAGGCGCTGTACCAGGCCAAGAACCGAGGCCGCAACCGCGTGTGGCCATCGGTTTCAGTCAGTGAATCGGAGCCCTCACCATGAGCTCATTGTCCTGGCCGGCGCGAGCCAGTTCTGCATCGCTGACAGGGACCGCTTCCCTGGATGACATCGATCACACCCTGAGGTCGCGCCATTGGTGGAGCGTCGCCCTGCCAGCGCCACTGGAGCGGGCCTACCAACTCGATGGCATGTCGGCCCGATTGAGTTTGCTTCAGCGCAGCGGCTGGCTCGCCTTGTTGATCTTTGATTGCTTCTTGCTTGTTGATTGGCTCATGGCCAAGGACGTGTTCGTGCACAGCGTGATGATTCGCTTGGCATTCTTCACCCCTGCGGGCGTGGCACTGCTTCTGCATGCCAAACGCCACCAGGCCGATTGGGTGCGGCGGCAACTCACCGAAGTGGGCGATCTGATCGTGTTGACCAGCGGCTGGATGGCAGGCGCGTGCCTCGCCCTCATCCTCCTGGAGAGCCGCAGCCCTTTGGCGATGTACTACCACGCGGGATATTCGGTCGTGGTCATCTACGGCATCCTCGTTCAACCCTTGAGTTTTCGATGGGCGGTCCTGTATGGCTTGGGCATGTTGCTGCTGCACACGTGGTCAGCTCAGGCTGGGCAAGCCATGCCTGAGGCTTTGCGTTTGTCGCTGCTGCACATGATGGTCAGCACGGTCGGCTTGGCGCTGGCCGCCAATCACATGGTGGAGCGCGCCCGCCGCAGACGCTACTTGTTGCTGCTTCGCGAGCAAAGCCTCATTGGGCAACTCGAAGGTGTCAACCAACAACTGCAGCATCTGTCGCGCTCGGACGTGCTGACCGGCGTGGCCAACCGTCGCCATTTTCATGAGCAGCTCCAACATGTCTGGCGACGTGCAGCGCATGAGCGCACGCCCGTCTCTGTGCTGATGCTGGATGTGGATCATTTCAAGGCCTACAACGACCGCCATGGGCACCAGGCTGGCGATGCCTGTCTGCGGCAAGTCGCCCAAGCCATGGCGCAAAGCTTGCGCCGCCCCATGGATGTCGTTGCCAGGTATGGCGGCGAAGAGTTCGTGGCGATCCTGCCAGGGGCAGATGTTGAGGTGGCGCGGCAGGTGGCAGAGCGCGTGCGACAAGGCCTTCAAGACTGCGCCATCGAGCATTTGGGCTCAAGCGTTGCCAGGGTTGTGACCGCAAGCATCGGCGTGGCAACCGTCATTCCGGGCAGCGGCCAAGCAGAGTCGCCAGACCATTTGGTGGCATGCGCCGACCGGGCTTTGTACGAGGCCAAGCGGGCATCCCGCAACTGCGTTCGTTGCTACGAAGCCGATTGAGCCTTGGCTCGCGCGCGAGTCAGGCCACCGGGCTCGGGCGGATCGGGGTCGAGGTGGGTCATCACACTGAGCACCGGCAAGGCACTCATCACTCGATCACGAGCCGCCAATGCGATGTCGTGCCCTTCCCTCACGCTCAGCTGTGCATCCACCGTCAGGTGAGCGTCCACAGCGATCATGTCGCCCATCTTTCGGGTGCGCACGTTGTGCACCTCGTTGACACCAGGTGTCGCGCTCAGGATCTGGCAGATCTGCTCGAACTGCTCTTGCGAGACAGCTCGGTCCATCAGGTCATGCAAGGCATCCCAGGCGAACGACCACCCCATTTTGCTGACCATCAAACCCACAATGAGGGCCGCCACGGGGTCCAAAAAGGGGTAGCCCAGCAGGTTGCCCCCGATGCCCAAGGCGACCACCAAGGAAGAGGCTGCGTCCGAGCGTGCATGCCAGGCGTTGGCCACCAGCATGCTTGAGCGCACTTTTTCCGCCATGTGCAGCATGTAGCGAAACAGCAGCTCCTTGGCCACCAGGGTGCTCAGCGCCACCCAGAGCGCCAGGCTCTGCACGGGGGGCAGGTCTTGAGGCGAGGTGGACAGCTTGTTGACAGCTTGCCAGAGCATGC
>JBEANX010000287.1:0-2803 GCA_041165245.1 Pseudomonadota bacterium | reverse complement strand
TCATCAGCCGCTCCTGAGCCGTGCGGCGATCCACCGCAGTTGGTTGACATCGCATTCGCCGATGTGCAGTTGGCCTTGGCTGGTGCAACATGCCAACCATGCTCGGCGAAGTCGCTACCCCCCGCATCGACATCACGCAACTGCCTCCCGAGGCAGTTGCGCTGATCGCACGCCTGCAGCAGCAGATTCAGGCCCAGGCCCGAGAGATCGCCTGGCGTGATGCCAAGCTGGAGAAGGTCAACTTCGAGCTCGCACGCCTCAAACGCTGGAAGTTCGGCGCCAAGACCGAGGCCATGACGGCCCAGCAACGCGCCCTGTTCCAGGACACGATGGCCGAAGACGAGGCCAGCCTGCGCGCACGCCTGGCTGCGCTGCAAGCTGACCTGCCGCAAGCCCCCAAGACGCCCAAGGCACCGCTGCGCAAGCCACGCCGTCAGAAGCTGCCTGAGCACCTGGAGCGCGTCGAGCACCGCCACGAACCCGAGGACACCAGTTGCCCGAACGCCGAGTGCGGCCGGCCCATGAAGCGCATCGGCGAGGACGTCAGCGAGAAGCTGGACATCATCCCGGCCAGCGGGCTGGTGGCGCACACGATGATCAGCCGCTTCGTGGACCACCTGCCGTATTACCGGCAAGAGCCCATCAACGCCCGCTCGGGCGTGCACACCCCGCGCTCGACGCTGGCCACCTGGGGTGGCGCCGGTGGCGCCAAGCTCGAGCCCTTGTTCGAGCTGCAACGCCGCTTCATCCTGAGCTGCCGGGTGCTGCATGCTGATGAGACACCGGTGCCGCTGCTGGAGCCGGGCGCGGGCAAGACCAGGAAGGCCTACGTCTGGGCCTGGGCACGCAGCCATCACGACCCGTATCCGGGCGTCATCTACGAGTTTTGCCTGGGCCGAGGCGCCCAGTACCCGCTGGCCTTCCTGGGCGGCAAGGGGCCGCCATCCCCTGAGCTGGGGTGGAGTGGCACCCTGATCACGGACCAGTACGCTGGCTACAACGCCGTGCTGGATGCGAAGGTCTACCCGCAGCGCCGCTCAGCGCTGTGCGCCGCGCATGCCCGTCGTTACTTCGAGGAACTCAGCCGTGGTGGCAGCAGTGCCAGCGCCGTGGCGAGCGAGGCCATGCAGCGCTGGGCGCGGATCTATCATGCAGAAGGCGCCTTCGCCGAGATGGATCACGACGGTCGACGACAGGCCAGGCAGCAGCTGAGCAAGCCGCTGTGGGATGAGTTTGAGGTATGGCTCAAGCTGCAGCGAGCACAGGTACTGGATGGCGGCAAGATCGCCCAGGCGATCGACTACAGCCTGAACGCCTGGAAGGCGCTGACGCTGCACCTGGACGACGGCGCCTTGGCCATCGACAACAACCACATCGAGCGGCAGATCAAGCCGTGGAAGCTGGGTGCCAAGAACTGGCTGTTCGTGGGCAGCGAATTGGCTGGTCGGCGTGCGGCGGTGGTGATGAGCCTGGTGCAGTCGGCCAAGCTCAACGGGCTGGACCCGTGGGCCTATTTGCGCGACGTGCTGGCACGCATCCACTCGCACCCCAGCCACCGGCTCGATGAACTGCTGCCGCACCGCTGGCGGCCGGAGTGACGATGATGGGCGTGATCACGCAGGCTGTGATGGTTCAGGCGGACATCGACGTCAGGGGCATGGGCCCCGCACAGAAGGTCCACTTGGCCGATGAGATCTTCGCGCAGCAGCCCAACTTGCTGGCCTCGATCCTGGTGCTGCCCAACATGGGCGTGGACATGCTGACGCTGGAGGTGCCGCTGCACATCCTGTTGGTGGTATTCCAGGCGATGAAGCTCAGCGGCCATACATGGCCGCTCATCTACGAAGACGTGCAGGACAGGTGCCTGCAGCGCTTGACGGCCCGAGCACGATTCAACGAAGGACTGCCCGAGCATCTGGCCGACCAGATGGTCCAGCAGTTCTGCAACGAGCATCGCGAGCGCTACCTGCTCGCGTTCGTCTACGGATACCTCGGCGATCACGATCTGATGCAGGTGCGAACCGATGCCGAGAAGTACCTGATGCTGGCCGCCCTCAACCTCGTGGAGTGCCTTGCCGACGTGGGGGCAACGACTTCGTCGTGACGATCACGGGTTCGCGCTCGGGTCAAGGTGGGATGGCTGGACGCTCACAGTTTCCAGGCACCAACCACAAGAAGGTGTTTCGCCTGTACCGTGAGCAAGGCCTGGCCGTTCGTAAGCGCAACAAAGGCAAGAAGTACCGCGGCCAAAGAACGCCTCTGGTTGCTGCAACACGAGTCAATCAAACATGGAGCCGGGACTTTGTCAGCGACTCGTTGGCCAATGGTCGGCGTCTCAAATGCCTGACCATTGCCGATGACTTCACCCATGAATGCATCGACATCGCTGTGGACCTGTCCATGCCCGGCGCGTACGTCATCAGAATCCTCGAGCGAGCTGCGCGCTTCAGAGGCTATCCAGAGGCCATCAGGACAGACAACGGTCCTGAGTTCACCAGGAGGGTCTTCATGGCATGGATGCAGGCACGAGGCATCCAGCACATCCTGATTCAACCGGGCAAGCCAACCCAGAACGCCTACATCGAAAGCTTAAACGGCAAGTTCCGGGATGAATGCCTCAATGAGAACTGGTTCGAATCACTGGCCCAAGCCCGCGAGACCATCGCCATCTGGCGTCAGGATTACAACGAAGTCAGGCCACACGGAACGATTGGTCGAATCCCTCCGGCTGCGTTTGCTGCAAAGCACCGCAACTCAAACCCAACAACCACCGAAGCAGGATCAGTTAACCTGCAACCCCTTG
>JBEANX010000286.1:0-2834 GCA_041165245.1 Pseudomonadota bacterium | reverse complement strand
CCCGAAACGCCGGTGGTGAAAACTTCGGCGATGTGGACACTGGCGCTGGCCACTGCAGGCGATGAACCCGAGGCCAGCAAGAAGGTGGTGGACGTGATGCCATAGGCCATGCCCAGCGCCCCATCGACCGTCTGGGCCAGCAGGCCGACAGCCACAGCCTTCCAGAATGCATCGCCCGTCAGGGTGTCGCGGATCAGTTGAACGCCGCTCACGCCGTGCGTGCCGTCGAACAAGCGCATCGACAAGTAGCCCAACACGCCGATCAGCATGAAGACCACGGCCCACACTGCGGCCCGGAGCACCGGGTGGTTGGAAGGGTGGGTGACCTCGTCTTCAACAGGCGGCAAGCCCAATGCTTCATGCTCGGCATTGATGGCGTTGTCGGTCAGGTCAAGGTTGCGGATCTTCATGGGGCGGCTGGTACTGCGAAGAGCCGCGATCCTAGCGAGGTTCTATATCAATGCAAAGAACTTATTTGCATGCTCCTTATATTCATATGGAATAAAGGGCGCTCACTTGGCTTGAAAAGGCTCGCCACCCAGCTTCATGCCGGCCTTGATGCCCCGCTTGCTGAACCAGCCCTTGTTCATTTCCAGCACAAAGCGCACGGGCTTGGTCGAGCAATGCGGGTTCTCGGTCTGCGGCTGCATTTCGTCCAGGTTGACGATCACGCCTTGGTCGTCCACAAAGGCCACAGCCAGCGGGATCAGCGTGTTTTTCATCCAGAAGCACTGCTTGCCCGCTTGGGGGAAGGCGAACAACATGCCGTCGTTGGTGCCCATCTCGGTGCGGAACATCAGGCCAATGGCATGTTCGCGCGGTGTCTGGGCAATCTCGGCTTTGATCAGGTGCATGCCGGCGGTCAAGCCAATCACGGGCAGGCGCTGCGGGCCTGTGGGCATGCCCTCCTGGGCAGATGCCCCCAAGCTGAAGGCTGATAAAAGGGTGATCAGCGCCGCGCGCAGGTGCTTGGAGGGTTCTTGCAAGACAATTCGAAGCATTGATTTGATCCCGGTCTGTTCAGGAAAGCTCTTTCAGCCCTAGAGTCTCGCACCTCCGGGCCGTCTCCTGAGCCTGGCCCGACAGAAGTCCCGCACCGTGTCTGAACCGATTCCTACAGCGCCCCCCCTGAACGCTCCGTCGCCTTCCGCCCAAGCTGCGGTTTCGGTCGGGCTGACAGATCTGCAGCAGACGGGCTTGGACGATCCGGCCGTGCTGCGGCAGTGTCAAGTAGGCCCCAGCGAAGCAGATGGCGCGGTGCCGGTGGGGCTCGGCTTGTCTGGCATGTATTGCGCGGCATGTGCCATCACCATCGAAGGCGCTTTGAAATCGGTGCCGGGCGTGCGCGACGTGCAGGTTCAGGGTGCTGTGCAGCGCGCCCGCTTGGTGATCGACCCGAAGCGCGCCCGACTTTCCCAACTGGTGGCGGCCGTGCAGAAGGCCGGCTACCAGGCTTGGCCTGACGGCGCCGCCCTGGCGCAAAACGCTCGTGTTGCAGCTCAGCGGCAGTTGTTGTGGCACCTGCTGGCGGCCGCGCTTTGCATGATGCAGGTGATGATGATCACCACTGCTCAATATGTGTCCGGTCCTGAGGACATCCCGCCCGACATCTGGCGTCTGATGAACTGGGCCAGTTGGGTCTTGAGCCTGCCTGTGCTTGTTTTTTCGTGTGGGCCTTTTTTCAAAGGGGCGTGGGTCGCGCTCAAAGCAGGCCGCATCGCCATGGACACCCCTGTCGCGCTAGGCATCGCTGCCATGTTCGGTGTCAGCACGGCGGTCACCATGGGGCAGACGCAGTGGGTCGGCCACGACGCCTATTTCGACTCGCTCACCATGTTCGTCACCTTTCTGCTGCTCGGCCGTTGGCTGGAGGGTAGGGCGCGCGAGAAGGTCAGCCAGTCACTTGAGGCCTTGTGCGGCCGCTTGCCTGAGGCGGTGTCGCGCAGCGCCCAAGCGCCTGAGGTGCCCAACGAAGCGCTGAGCGAATCGCAATGCGAAGTGGTGCCGCTGTCCCAGCTGGCCGTGGGCGACCGTGTGTTGGTGGCCGCTGGCCAGGCCTTCCCCGCCGATGGTCAGGTCGTCAAAGGCCAGACCGAAGTCGATGAATCCTTGCTCACCGGCGAATCACGCCCGGTGCCACGCAAGGCAGGTCAAATGGTGGTGGCCGGCAGCATGAACCTGGGCGCTCCCGTGTGGTGCCAGGTGGAGCGCCTGGGGCCTGACACCCGCTATCAGCAGATCGTCAACCTGGTTCACCAGGCCTTGACCGAGCGACCCGGCTGGCTGCGTGTGGCCGATCGCTTCGCCGGCCCTTTTTTGTGGGCGGTGCTCGCTCTGGCGGCCCTCGGCGCCCTGGCTTGGCAGTGGGTGGACCCATCCCGCTCGGTGTGGGTGGCGGTGTCTGTGCTGGTGGTGACCTGCCCGTGCGCGCTGTCGCTTGCGGCCCCCTCCGCCTTGCTGGCTGCCGCAGGGGCGCTGGCACGGCAAGGCGTTTTGGTGCGGCGCCTCGAGGCGGTGGAGACCTTGGCCAGCGTCGACTTGGCCTTGTTCGACAAAACCGGCACCCTGACCGATCCGCAATTGCAGCTCACCGAGGTCTGGCACCAAGGCCAAGTGTTCTCTTTGGCCCAAGGCCTGTCCGTGCAGGCGAAAGGCGCTTTGAAGCGTGCCGCCAGCCTGTCCCTGCTGTCACAGCACCCAGCCTCAAAAGCCTTGGCTGGGTTCGCCGAGGGGGCGCCTTCCGCCTGGCAAGGTGTGCGTGAGCAAGCCGGGCAAGGCCTGGAAGCCACGGACGCACACGGTCAGGTCTGGCGCTTGGGTTCGGCGCAGTGGGT
>JBEANX010000285.1:0-3826 GCA_041165245.1 Pseudomonadota bacterium | reverse complement strand
GGTGGGGCCACCTGGGGTGCCACACCTGCCGGGTTTGCGCCATGCAGGCATCGATGAGCGCCGCCTGGTCTGGGTGCGTGCTGAGACCATGGCGCAACGCCTGTGGGCGCTGGAGCAACTGGTCAAATCCGGGGCGCTGGGCGCCATCGTGGGCTGGTTGCCACAGGCCAAGCCTGAGCAGGTGCGCCGCCTGCAGGTGCTGGCCAGCCAGGCCCAAGCCCCGGTTTTTCTTTGCCGCCCTGCATCGGCGGCCCATGAGGCTTCGGCCGCGCCTTTGCGCTTGCAAGCCAGCGCAGGGCCTGATTGGGAGCTTCAAGTCCACATCCTCAAACGCAAGGGGGCTCCGCTGGCGTCCACCCTGCGCCTGGCCTCGGTGCCGGGCGGTTTGCGCGCTGTGCTCACCCCCAGGTTGCGTCAGCCCAGCCGTTGGATGAATCAGGAGGCTCACGATGCTGTGGTCCGCCTTGCGCCTGAGTTGCGACGCCCCCTCGTGCCCGCCCTCTGAAGGCGCCATGCCCGCTGGGCAGGCGGTGCCTGCGGAGCCACCAGGTACAGGGGCCGTGGGGGCAGCAGGGGCTTTGCGCGCGCTCTCGGTGTGGGCTTTGCAGTTCACGCCCCGCGTGGCCCTGGCCCCTGATGCTGTGCTCATGGAGGTTCAGGCCAGCACGCGCCTGTTCGGGGGCAAGCGTGCTTTGCGCGACCGCGTGGTGCAGGAATCGCACGAATTGGGCGTGGGCCAAGTGGCCTGGGCGCCCACCAGCCTGGCTGCCTTGGCCTTGGCGCGTGCTGGCATCGAGAACGGCTTCAAGCGCCCCTTGGCCGACTTGCTCGATGCCTTGCCCCTGCACGTGCTGGATGCCGTCCAGCCCCATGCCTTGACCTTGTCCCACCTGGGCTGCCGCACCCTGGGCGATGTGAGCCGCCTGCCCCGTGCGGGCTTGAGCCGCCGCTTTGATGCACACCTGCTCAAGGCCCTGGATCAGGCCCACGGCCTTCAGCCTGAGGTGCATGAGTGGGTGGTGCTGCCTGAGCACTTCCATGAACGCCTGGAGCTGATGCACCGCATCGACCTGGCCCCCGCCATGCTGCAAGGCGCCCGAAGGCTGCTGCTCTTGCTGGCGGGCTGGTTGTCTGCACGGCACTGTGGCACCACGGCCTTCACCTTGCAGTGGGCGCACGATGCCATGCGCTCTCGCCAGGCCGGGGCAGGGGGCGAGATCACCATCCGTACGGCCGAGCCCACGCGTGACATCGAACACCTCTGCCGCCTCCTCGCAGAGCACTTGGCGCGTGTGGAATTGCTCGCGCCTGTGGGCGAGCTGGCCCTGGTGGCCGATGAAGTCTGCCCTTTGGCGCCACCCAGTGGCTCGCTGCTGCCCGATGCCGTGCGCGTGGCCGAGCCCTTGCACCTGGTGCTGGAGCGCCTGGCCGCACGCCTGGGGCCTGAGCAGGTGCTGCGGCCCCACCTGCAGGCTGACCACCGCCTGGAATGGATGTGCCAATGGCAAAACGCCGCACTGGCCTTGCCCCCCCATGCAGCGGCCTTGGCGGCCATGCCCGATGGGCCTCAGCCCACCTTCGTGCTGCCCCAGCCTTTGAAGCTGCTTGAGCGTGCGCACCGCCCTTGCTACCAGGGCGATTTGACCTTGCTGGTGGGGCCTCAGCGCGTGGAGGGCGGCTGGTGGGACCGCGACGACGCCCAAGGCGCCATGCGCCATGTGATGCGTGATTACTGGGTGGCCTGGAGCGAGCGCGCCGGCCTGCTGTGGGTCTTTCAGACACGGCTGAACCAGCAGACCGCCTGGTACCTGCACGGGCACTTTGCCTGAGCTTTGGCCCCGACTGTTTCACCCACCGCCACGTGTCGTTTTGCACATGCCCACGGCTGCCATGCCCCCGCGCCATTCACCGAGCCCACCTTCGGTCATCCCCCACTATGCCGAGCTGCTGTGCTTGTCGAACTTCAGCTTTCTGAAGGGCGCCAGCCGCCCGGAAGAGCTGGTGGAGCGCGCCAAAGCCTTGGGTTACTCGGCCCTGGCCATCACCGATGAGTGCTCGATGGCCGGCGTGGTGCGCGCCCATGTGGCGGCCAAAGAGCAGGGCTTGCCCCTCTTGGTCGGCAGTCATTTTCAGGTGCAGGCAGAGGAGCCAGCCAAAGAGCAAAGAGGAGGGCAGGCAGGGGGGCAATCTGACACGCAAGGCGAGGCCCCTTTCTTGCTGGTGGTGCTGGCCTGCAACCTCAATGGTTACGGCAACTTGTGCGAGTTCATCACCCGCTTGCGCCGCCGTTCCGACAAAGGCACTTATCGCTTGACCCTGGCTGACCTCGATGGGCCGGCCCTGGCCGACTGCGTGGTCATTGGCCTGCCGCAGCGCAGCGCCACGCAAGCACAGATGAACGCCGTGGCCCGAGCCTTGCTGCGCCAGTTCCTGGGCCGATGCTGGTTGGGCGTGGAGCAACTGCGCCTGCTGGACGACGAGATGCTGCTGCACCAACTGCGCGCCAGCAGCGAGCTCACTGCCATGCCCTTGGTGGCTGTGGGCCATGTGCGCATGCATGTGCGCTCACGCAAGCCTTTGCTCGATGTGCTCACCGCCACGCGCCTGAACCAGCCCTTGAGCCAATGCGGCCTGGCCTTGAGCCCCAATGCCGAGCAGCACCTGCGCTCACGCCTGCGCATCGCCCAGCGCTACCACCCTGACTTGCTGCGTGAGACCTTGCACGTGGCCGCACGCTGCACCTTCAGCCTCGACGAGCTGCGCTACCAATACCCCGATGAGGTCGTGCCTGCGGGCCAGACACCCGCCGCCCACCTGCGTCACTTGGCGATGGCGGGGGCTCAGCAACGCTGGCCCCACGGCACCCCACCCAAGGTGCAAGGCCAGATCGAACATGAGCTGGCCCTGATCACCGAGCTGCGCTACGAGCACTACTTCCTCACCGTGCATGACATCGTGGCCTTTGCCCGCTCGCGCGGCATCTTGTGCCAGGGGCGGGGTTCGGCCGCCAACAGCGTGGTCTGCTACTGCCTGGGCATCACCGAGGTCGACCCCGCGCGCATGTCCACCTTGTTCGAGCGCTTCATCTCACGCGAGCGCAACGAGCCGCCCGACATCGATGTCGATTTCGAGCACCAGCGGCGCGAGGAGGTCATCCAGTACCTCTACCGCAAGTACGGGCGAGAACGTGCCGCACTCACCGCCGCTGTCATCAGCTACCGGCCGCGCAGCGCCATCCGCGATGTGGGCAAGGCCTTGGGCTTGCAGGCGGACACGCTCGACGCGCTGGCCCGTGGCCACCAATGGTGGGACGGCAAAGCCATCAGCCCTGAACGCCTCATCGAGGCGGGCCTGGACCCAAGCAGCCTGCTGGTGCAGCAGCTCACGACCTTGACGGCGCAGCTCATGGGCTTTCCCCGCCACTTGTCGCAGCACACGGGCGGATTTGTGCTGACGCGGGGGCCGCTGTCGCGCATGGTGCCCATCGAGAACGCGTCCATGCCTGACCGCACGGTGATCGAGTGGGACAAGGACGACCTCGACGCCATGGGCCTGCTCAAGGTCGACGTGCTGGCCCTGGGCATGCTCACCGCCATCCGCAGGGCCTTGGGCTACATCGCCCAGCGCAAGGGCCAGGCCTTTGGCCTGCAGGACATCCCCGCTGAGTGCGCCACCACCTACGACATGATCTGCCAGGCCGACACCGTGGGCGTCTTCCAGATCGAAAGCCGCGCGCAGATGAGCATGCTGCCGCGTTTGAGGCCCCGCGAGTTCTATGACCTGGTGATCGAAGTGGCCCTGGTGCGCCCTGGCCCCATCCAGGGCG
>JBEANX010000284.1:0-5264 GCA_041165245.1 Pseudomonadota bacterium | reverse complement strand
CGCCGCCACGGCCACGCAAGCCCGAATCGAGCACCTCTTGCACGATGGCCTCGGGTGCCAGGGCCAAGGCCTTGCGCAAGCCTTGCCAACCTTCATGCGCGGCATAGTCGGCCAGCGAGAGCGGGTCGGTGATGCCCATGCGGGCAAAGGTCAGGCGCTCTTGCTTGGCCAGAAAAGGGATCTGCTCGGTGAGGCCTTGGCACAAGGGGTGGGTGCTGCCTTGCAGCAGGCCTGCGTCCAGCAATGCGGCCACATCCTCGGGTGCCACAGGCCCATAGGCCACACGCCCCTGAGGCGTCTCGACCTCGACCATGGGCTCCAGCCAGAACAGGCCGCGTGAGCCATTGCGTACCAAGTCCAGAGCAATGCCACGTCGTGCGGCCTCGGCTTGCAGGGACTGGGCGACTTCATCCGCACCCAAAGCCAGCGCGGCCGAATCACGGGGCACATAGACCTTCACGGCCACACCGTGTTGTTGTGTCGTGCTCATGGGGTGACCTCCGTGCTCAAACCCAAGCGGCCGACCAACTGCTCGAAGCGCTCAGGTGTCACACGCGCATGGGGCTGGTCATTGACCTGCATGGCGGGTGA
Source organism: Pseudomonadota bacterium (assembly GCA_041165245.1). Taxonomy (GTDB): domain Bacteria; phylum Pseudomonadota; class Gammaproteobacteria; order Burkholderiales; family Burkholderiaceae_C; genus Aquabacterium. The sequence goes on along the minus strand of JBEANX010000284.1, from coordinate 4,673 downwards.
TGCCGCGCACAAGCCCAAGCAGTACACCGGCTCTAAGGTCACCGCGCCATCGGCCCGCGTGCTGTGCGAGGCACAGCCCAGCACCCGCTCAGCGTGGGCCATGAGGGCATCGCCCCCACAGGCCTTGCACGACTCGGCCATGCACACCTGCACCACATGGCGACCTGGTGGCTCGCTGCGAAAGAAGTGGTAGTAGGTGACCACGCCATGCACCTCGGCCCGCGAGAGGCTCAAGCCCTGCGCAATGTGCGGCACGGCCTGAGGTGGCACGTGGCCCAACTGGCCTTGTACCGCGTGCAGGATGGGCAAGAGGGCGTCTTGCGTGCGGCCGTGCTGGGCCAGGGCCTGGGCCACACAGGCCTGCACAGTCTCATCAAGAGGCATTGTGTTGGTACTCATGGTGTGATCACCTGGCAGTGTGTGAAAGCACTCAGTGGAAGAACTTGCCCACGCTCAGCGCCGTGCGGTACACACCCCATGCAAGCGGGATGCCCACAGCCAACCAAGCCAGGGCCACGATGAACTCGCTGCTGGCTTGTGCGCCACCCGCGCCCTGCCCCACCTCAGCCGCCATGGCCTTGTCGTGCGCCAGGCGCTTTTCTTCGGCCAGCTCGGCATCACTCATGAAGTGCTTGGCATCGACCGGCTTGACCATCAGGTTGCACAGCAAGCCCACCACCAACATGCCCACCAGGATGTACATGGTCTGGTTGTAGACCTGCTCGCGGGGGATGCCAAGGCTCAGTTGGTAATCGCGCATGTAGTTCACCACCACCGGGCCCAGGATGCCTGCCGTGGCCCAAGCCGTGAGCAAGCGGCCGTGGATGGCGCCCACCATCTGTGTGCCAAACAAGTCAGCCAGGTAGGCGGGCACCGTGGCAAAACCACCGCCATACATGCTCAGGATCAGGCAGAAAGCCGCCACGAACATCAGCTTGTTGCCAGCCTGGGCGCTTGAAGGGATGCTGGCGTACAGCAAGCCACCCAGCACGAAGAACACCACATAGGTCAGCTTACGGCCCAGCTTGTCCGACAAGCTCGCCCAGAAGAAGCGACCACCGATGTTGAACAGGCTCAGCAAAGCTGTGAAGCCTGCAGCCACGCTGGCAATGGCCGTGAGCTGGGTCTTGTCGAGCTCGCCAAATTTGGCCGACACGCCGATCAGGCTGCCGCCGAAAACCTCTTGCAGCATCGGGCTGGCCATGCCGATCACACCAATGCCTGCCGACACGTTCATGCACAGCACCATCCACACCAGCCAGAACTGGGGGATGCCCCAGACCTTCTTCACGTGCACATGCTTGTGGGTGATCATGGCGTTGCTGCTTTGAGCGGCAGGAGGCGTCCAGCCTTCGGGCTTCCAACCTGAAGCAGGCACACGGTAAGAGAGCGCGCCTCCCATCATGAAAACGAAGTAGACCAGGGCCATGACCACAAAGGTCGACGCCACGCCAACATCGGTGGGCGTGGCGAACTTCTTCATGAGTTCAGCGGCCAAAGGCGAGCCGATCATCGCGCCGCCCCCAAAACCCATGATGGCCATGCCGGTGGCCATGCCACGCCGGTCAGGGAACCATTTGATGAGCGTGCTCACTGGGGAGATGTAGCCCAGGCCCAGCCCGATGCCACCGATCACGCCCGAGCCCAAGAGCATCATCCAGAACTGGTGGGTGCTCACGCCCACCGCAGAGATGAGCATGCCGCCGCACCAGCAAAAGGCGCTCACCACGCCGGCCTTGCGCGGGCCCACCCGCTCCAGCCAACCACCCCACAAGGCGGCCGAGCTGCCCAGCAGCACAAAGAACAAGGTGTACATCCAGCCCAGGGTCGAGATCTTCCAATCACAGGTGGTGGTGAACAGCTCCTGGAAGAAGCCCACCTCGGGGCCACACTTGAGCGGCTCTTTGATGCCCAGCGCCTTGGAAAGCGGCAGCCAGAACACCGAGAAGCCATAAGCCATGCCGATGCACAGGTGGATGGCCAGGGCGGCCGGTGGCACCAGCCAGCGGTTGAAGCCGGGGCCGGCGATGATGCGTTCCTTGGACAGGAAACCGGCCTCGTCACTCGACGACACGTGGCCATCACTTGCGAGAACTTTGGACATACGATCTCTCCTCGTTGTGGGCGAGGCTCTCATCACTCGACTTGGCCTCATGTCGTCAGTGTGCATGGTGATCGCCCCGAAAGAAGTGCGCAATATGAGGGCGTGGGCACGCCTCATGTGCTGTTGACCTCCTAAAGGGATAACCCGATGAAGCGGATTTCGATCAAGCCGGTGTGGACCATCCAGGCGGCTGAAGGCCAGGCCCTGCCACCCCGCTTGATCGAGTTGCTGGTGCAGACCCATGAGCAAGGCAGCTTGTTGGGCGCTTGCCACCAGCTGGGCATGTCGTACCGCCACGCCTGGGATTTGCTGCGCCGGGGCGAGGCCTTCTTTGGCGCCACCTTGCTGCACATGGAGCGGGGCAAAGGCTCGACCCTCTCGGCCCTGGGTGAGAAGCTGGTCTGGGCCGACCACCGCATCCACGCGCGGCTCACGCCGGAGCTGGAATCGCTCGCCTCCGAGCTGGCGGCCGAGGTGGGCCACGTGCTCTCACCTGCGCCTTCAGTGCTGCGTGTGCAGGCCAGCCATGGCTTTGCCATCGAGAAGCTGCTGCAGACCTTGACCGAGCAAGGCATGCCCACCGAGCACCGCTACAGCAGCAGCACCTCGGCCGTGGCCGCTTTGCGCGACGGGGCCTGCGACGTGGCAGCCTTTCACATCCCCGTGGGCGTGCTGCAGGAGGCCGCCCTGGCCTATTACGCACGCTGGCTGGAGGGTGACGACCTCATGGTCATCGACATCGCCACGCGCCACCAAGGCCTGATGCTGGCCCAGGGCAACCCCAAAAAGATCTACGGCCTGGCCGATTTGCTCAGGCCTGAGGTGCGCTTCATCAACCGACAAGCGGGCTCAGGCACACGCTTCTTGCTGGAAGGCTTGCTGCGCTTGAACGACATCACACCCAAGCACATCCACGGCTTCGAGCAAGGTGAGTTCACGCACGCCGCCGTGGCGGCCTATGTGGCCAGCGGCATGGCCGATGTGGGCTTTGGCCTGGAAACGCCCGCCCGGCAGTTCCACCTCGACTTCATCCCCATGGCCACCGAGCGCTACTTCCTGATGTGCCACGCGCAGATGCTGGACGCCGCCTGCATGCAATCGGTGCTGGGTGTCTTGCGCAGCCCGGCCTTCCAGGCCGCGGTGAACGCCCTGCCCGGCTACGAGGCCAGCCACGCAGGGCGGGTCACGCCCTATCAGGCCGCGTTCTCAAAGCCCTCGGGTGCCACTCAAATTTGACGGCGGCGCATCAAAGCCCCCACAGAGCCCAAGCCAGCCAGCATCAACCAGGCGCTGTCAGGCTCAGGCACGGCCAGGGCCTGAACCGCATTGAAGCCCGCGACCTGCTCGCCCACATAAGCGCCCACGGTGTCATTGAGCACATTGCCTTTGGGGGTGTCGGCGCCTTTGGGGTCGGCCAGGCCATCGTCGTCAAAACGCCCGAGGTACTTGAAGAACTCGAAGCGAACGACCACCGAGGGGTCGCCATTGAGGTTCAAGGACTTGGTGACCTCATCGACATAACCCGGCTGCAGCACCTGCCATTCGATCTCGACCTCTGGCGCATCGTTCAGCGCGGCCACCGCGGCGTTCTCAAAGGCGTTCCTACCGCCCAGCAACTCGTTGAGATCCACGTTTTCAGACAAAGTCGTCTGCACGATCTTGACCCAGTACGCGTTGTTCTGTGGCACGTTGACATCGATCTTCTGCGCCTGGATCTGCGCCACCACGGGCGCAGCTGCTTGGCCAGGGACGGGCGCTGCCGGCGGGGTGAACACCACAGCCGGAATGGCCACATTGGCGGCCACCAAGGTGCCTGGCGTGGCCGCTTCGACCAACCAACTGTAGGTGGTCTTCGTGGGGTTGCCCAAGGTGCTCACGCCAAAGTGATCGCAAGGCACGCTGGGGTAATTGACATTGCCAAAGCTCCAGCAGCTTTCACCCGGCGTGTTGAACACACCCGAGGCCGTGCCCGCGCTCCAGGCGCCGTTGGCATAGCTGGCCATGTAGGTGACCTTTGCGCCAATGACGGCGCCACTGGCGTCCAGCAAGTCGCCCACCGTGGGCAGGCCGCCATCAAAGCAATGCTGAGCAGGGACGGGCGAAATCGAATCATGGCAAGCCTCCGTTGCAAATGTGCATATTGCACATCTTTACACGGAAGTGGTCAAGCCTGCCGTTCGGTGGCGCACAGATCCGGTTCAGGTTGGTGTGCCGGTGGGCGTTCAAACTGGGCCAAAGCCCCGGGGCTCAAAGGCGCTTGAAACGGGGCACGCTGCGCCCCTCCAGCACCACATCGCCCACGAACATCTCGAAGGGTCGAACCCACAGGCCCGACGAGTTGTAGAGCGGCTTGTAGAGCACCATGGGTTCCAGCGATTCGCTGTGGCGCACCACGCCCAGGACTTCGTAGTTCAGGCCTTTGTAGTGGCGGTAATGGCCCAGGGTGATGGGGGGCAAGTCAGGCAAGGGCTCGCTGCCAGAAGAGGACAAAGAGATGGGGGCGCTGGGTGTGGATTCGCTCATGTGGCAAATCATACCCAGCGCCCCCAAGGTGAAGCGGGCCACACAG
>JBEANX010000283.1:0-2505 GCA_041165245.1 Pseudomonadota bacterium | reverse complement strand
GGCCAAGATCGCATCGTTGACACTGGCGGAAATGATGTGGTTGCAATGAGTGCGGATGTAATGCCCGAGCAGATATGGTTCGGCAAATCGGGCAATGATTTGCTGGTGCGTTTGTTGGCATCGGCCGACACGCTGACCGTAGAGGGCTGGTTCACCGATGCCAGCCGCCGCGTCGAGCAGTTCCGTCTTGCTGATGGCCGCCAGCTGCTAGACACTCAGGTTCAGGCCCTGGTGTCCGAGATGAGCAAGGTGCCTGTTGCGGCGAGTACCAGTGTCCTTGCCACCAGTGCGACCTATGCCAACGTCAAGGCCCTGGTGGCCTCGAGTTGGGCGTGATGCCTCCGAAGTCCGCTCAGGATTGGGCGGCCTTGGGTGCGCAACTCGTTCGCGCAGGGGCACAACGTGCTCAAGCCAAGGAGGCCTTCAGGCAGGCCTGGTCACTTGATGCCAGCGCCATGCCGGTGGCGCTGGCGCTGGGGCGTTTGTGTTTGCTCGATGGGGATACAGCCCTCGCCGATCTTGTTTTGCCCCCGATTCTCGTCAAGACCGACGCAAATGCAGCGCATGTTGACGAGGCTGCAGCCTTGCTCATCAAAGTGCACTTGCGTTCGGGCCATCCAGATCAAGCCAGAGGCGTCATCCGGCAGTTGGATGCCATGGGGCGTGATCTGGCCCAAGAGCCTTGGCTTACGCTGCGAAGGTCTTTGGCTCATTGTTGGTGGGAGCCACATGTGGGCGCACGCTCCACGCTCAGGCGCGCTTCTGCAAAAGACGCGCAGGCCATGAAAGCCCTGTTTGACAACCCGGCGTTCGCCATGGCGGTCAACCGCGATTACGCGCAGGAGGTTCGGCAGATGTCTGTGCAAACCTTGAAGCAGACACTCGATGCGCAGTCAAAGCGTTCGTCCCTGGACATGGGGCAGCATGTGTCCTTGGTGTTTGCCCAACAAGGCCAGTTGCTCGGATTGGCCTGCTTGGTCGACATGGACCTTCGACATTCACGTGCTGAGTTCATCATTGGTTTCCTTGACCCATTGCCAGCTTGGCCTGTCGTGCTGGAGGCCGGGCTCCACATGGCTGATCTTGCTTTCAACCAGGCCGGTTTGAACCGCGTGTCATGTTCGGTTTACAGCGACAACCCGCGCATGGAAATGCTAGAGCGCATGCTGGGTAAGCTGGGCTTTAAGGCCGAGGGCTGCTTGAGGGAACACGTGCGAAGCCCCGATGGGCGGCCATGTGATGTGCACCAGTGGGGGTGCTTGGCAAAGGACTTCACGAGCAATCCCTTCAGCCAAGGCATGTCGCGCCGGTGGCTGGCTGCACGCCCTTTTGAGCGCATGTTGCAGAGAGATCAGTACCCCAATTCCCGCTGATGCCGCACCGCCAAGATGACCACTCGATCACCCGCCAATCGATACAGAGCCACATAACCGCTGTCACCAAAATCAATCAACCACTCGCGGTACTCGGGTTCCATGTCAGCCATGGGTCTACCCACACCGGGTTGGTGCTGCAGCAGCCTCACGCTGTGGCGAATGGCCGTGGCAGCGCGCCTGGCTGCATCTGGGTTTTGTAGGGACAGAAATCGATAGAGGCGCTGAACGTCTTTCAGGGCCTGCTCAGACCAGATCAGCTGTGGCATTCCGGGGGCTCGATGTCTTGACCTTGTTCGAGTTGTGCGAGCCAAGCATCGGCCTGTGCCGCTGTGGCGTGCAGGCCAGTGCGTTGGTAGTCTTCCCAGGCCTTGATGCCGTCCTGCCGATAAGCCTCAAGCTTTTCCTCGCGAACGACATACTGTGCGATGGCTTCTCGCATCAACCAGTGCGGGGTGCGCTGGCGGGCCTCAGCCAAGTGTTTGAGTCTCTCTGCGGTGTCTTGGTCGATCTTGACCGTGACAGGGCGAACAGTGGCAGATGACATGACGGCTCCGGTGATCAGAGGTATTACCTTATCATACTCAGTCCATGCCATGGTGCCATGAGCCACACGCGGCCATGCCGATGCCAAAACACCCCTTCCAGGTGCATCAAACCCCCACACCCCCACCTGATGCGCCGAACAAACCCCCCTGAACAGGCGCAAGATGCATCAATCTGGTGCATGTGCTGACGGCGCTCCCGCCAACAGTCACATGCCTGGCACAGTCCCTGCTTAGAGTAGGGTGTCTTCGATTCAGGAATTCCCCACGAGGGACCAGCCGATGCGATTCTTCGACGAAATGCACGAAAGCAGTGACCTGGTTCGCCAGCACTACCAAACCTACGACCGTTGGCTGGAAAAGCAGCCCCGGGAGATGATGAAGTCTCGCCGGGAAGAGGCAGAGATGATCTTCCGCCGGGTCGGCATCACCTTCGCGGTGTATGGCGACAAGGATGAAACGGGCGCAGGCACCGAGCGCCTGATCCCGTTCGACCTGATCCCGCGCATCATCCCCAAGCAGGAATGGGTGAGCATGGAAGCCGGATTGCGCCAGCGCGTGACGGCGCTGAACCGCTTCATCCACGA
>JBEANX010000282.1:0-3711 GCA_041165245.1 Pseudomonadota bacterium | reverse complement strand
AGGACGCAAAACCTTAAGCACGGAGAGCCTTTTGATACAGCGCATGAGTTGATGACAAAGACTCGGCACGCTGCTGGCTCAGCAGAGTCATGAGCTTGCGAAGCTGAACGTCCAGAGTCGCCCGATATTCACCGCGAGGCGTGTCGATGACCACACCGCCACTCTCTAGGCTGGAATCCTCAACGAGACGCTCCAGCAAACGGCTGCTGACTGAATCGCACTGCGCTTGCTTCAAGGCACTGCGCAACACTGAACACTCGGCTGGAAACAAACGTACTGCCAGTACGTCGACATCGCGCAAACCAGAGGTGACGCGCTTGATGATTTGCTGCAAGACCGTGGCATTCGACGCGTGCTCACCTATGAACAAGGTGATCGCCTCTTGCGCAATCTGCAAAGCCTGCTCACTGACCGACTGCAACCATTCCTGGACTTGTGTATCGGCTTGCGTCAATGCTTGCTCCAGCAATGCCTGTTTCTTGCGGAAGGCCTCCAGCGCCGTTGAATGGCCGTCCTCGTGTCCAGCAGCAAAACCAGATTTGTATCCCTCATCACGAGCGTCATCTTTAAGTGACTCCAACCTGGCAGCGTACTCAGCCTCTAGTACTGCTCGGAGTCGAGTCTCCATGGCAGCGCTTGGATCTAGTTTGGATCCCGGCAACGCATCGGAGTCCACTGCCCCGCCTAGGCTAAGACGTCGGTCAATCATGGTCGGTGACTTGAGGATGGCTAACGACATGGTGATGCCTCAGGCAATGAAAAACAATGACATGACAGCCCTGAGTCAGGGACGTGGGACTGATCGTTGATGACTCGACTCAGAAGGTGCTGCGGGAACACCAACGAGCACGCGAGATGACAACTGACACAGCAATTGTTCGATGAATCGTACCGATGGCTGACCAGGGTTGTTCACGCGAGAGTTCAATGCATGGCGCTGCTCCACCGGCCAACGCTCTAGCAAAGACGCCTGCCAGGGCCAGGCCTCAGATGCAACAATCGCCGCGACCGTGTCCAGAGATTGCCCTTTGAGCAGATCGATCAGCTGGTCAGCAGTCAAGCCTCGAATCATTGATCTTGGTGTTCTGTCACGAAGCGGCTCTCCCTCAGCAGGAACGATGTCCAGCACACTTTCTTTGAGCCAATGATGCCCCTTGGGAATACCAAGGCTGACCAACTCTTGCAGCAAGGGAGAGAGCAAGGTGTGCTGGTTCTTCGTCAAGCGCGCCCAAACTCGATGCAGATCGGCTTCATTCAACGCGTGCAAAGCCAGAGCTGCTCGGCGCAACCTTGCAGTTTCTGGCAGCTCAAGGCCGTGCGATTGTGGGTTCATTTTCCAGCCAGTCGTGGATGCGATTGACGATCTGATCGACTTCGACCTCGCTCAAAGCAGCGGGAGCAGCCTTTTCGGCGTTCCTGCGGCTGACGACGAGCCAAGCCATCAAGGCCAGGACACCAAAGCCCAACAACCAGGCCAAAGCAGACAACACCGCTTTGCTACGGCCAAGTTCAAGCCCCTCGGCAGCCGACGATGCAGGAACGGCCGAATGTCGAATCATCGAAGTTTCGGCAGGAGCTGTTGTTGATGCTGTCGAGGGCGGCAGCAACACCACAGCAATGGTGTCACCGTCTTCCTCGTTTGCACCGATGGCATTCACTATCAAAGACTTCAGGGATGTTGCGTCGGTTTGAAGATTGCCCGATTTAGCCAACACTGCCACACTGATTCTCGCAATGCCACCAGGCGCTGTTGCCACCTGCTCGACGCGATGCCCCACCTTGTACTCGACCTCACGGACCACACTTCCAGGCCTGGGACTGCTTGAAGCACCGGATGGCTCTGGAACGGAGACGCCGTCATGGCGCTGAGAGAAGCGCTCTCTCACCACCACGCCTGCCGACTTGTTGCTCAGCCCTTCGCCCGGCAGTACGTCTTCCGTCGTGACTTTCGAATCGCTGTTATTCAGTGTGGCGTCGACCGACACACTGAATTCTGCATCGGGATCCAATGTCGCCAAAAGACGTTTGAGCTTGCTCTCAAGGTAGGCATCCACCTCGCGTTTGAGCTCAAGTTGTCCTTTGCCCGCCATGTCGTGGTCCGCACCAGTCTTGTTTTTGGTCAAGGAAATGCCATCTTGGTCCAGCACCGTGATGTCATCTATCTTGATCTCTGGCACCGATGCAGCGACCAGCTTCTGGATACCAAAAACCTGACCAGCTGTCAGTTGTGCCCCTGGATTCATCACAACGTTGACTGCCGCAGTCGGAACGACTGACTTTCGACGCATGAATCCTGAATCTGGCAAAACGATGTGTACGCGAGCAGAAGCAACGCCTTCGATCGTGGATATCGTTCGCACCAACTCCCCCTGAAGCGCACGCTGGTAATTGATTTTCTGCGTGAACTCTGTAGTCGAGAAATCGGTGTTGTTGAACAATTCAAAGCCTGTGCTTACTGCGCCCGAAGCGTCCCCTGCCAAGCTGACCTTGACCTGCCCAAGACTCGCGCGCGGAACCTCGACAGTAGAGCCATCATCGGAGACCCTGTACGGCACCTTGAGCCGCTCAATCTCCCGCACTGCTGCTGCCACCTTGTCTGGGCGCGCGCTGTGAATGACAGGTTCGTACTCCTTGTTCAACAACCAAAAAGCACCACTTCCAACCACAACCAATACCAAAGCCACACCCAGAGCGAAGCCAGCCCTGCGTGCCGCACCCATGGAATTCCAAAACTCGAACATAGCCATGACTACCTCAAATCTGCATGCGCATCAGGTCCTGATACGCTTCGACCATGCGATTGCGTACCTGCACCATCGTTTGAACGCCGATGCGTGCGGTTTCCAACGCAATCATCACGTCATGAAGCTCCACAGGCTCACCCGCAGAAAGTCTTTGCAATGAGCGCTCTGCCACCGACAAATCGCCGTTGACACGTTCGAACTGTTGGGCCAGCACCGCACCAAAACCAGCCACAGACGTGCCTGTGAGTGGAACCTTTAAGCCCACGGACTCACTTGCTCCCAAAGCAGCGATGGCTTCAATCATTGGCTACCTCCGATTTCCAACGCACGTGCAGCCATGGCCTTGGCGGCTGACAAAGCTGCAACGTTGGCCTCATAAGCTCGAAGAGCTTCTGTGATAGACATCATTTGCTCCAGATGATTGACACCTGGGTAACGCACCATGCCGTTGGCGTCGGCATTGGGATGTCCAGGCTCGTGGACCAGGCGGGTTGACGCTGTGAGGTCTGGAACCACCTTGGCAAGCGCCCCGCCAAGTGGTTGGCTCTCCATCACGTCGAGGAAACGTGCGCCCTGAGCTCGTCCAGCCTGCGAAATCACACGCTTAGGTTGATAAGGCGTTCCGTCAATTTGGTGGATGGTGTTGGCATTGGCCAGGTTGTGCGCAGCCACTTCCAAGCGCGCTTTCTGGACCTGCATGCCTGATGCACTGATTTCAAAAACTTGTGCGTAATCCATGCTTAACCTCTGCTCGCAGAAACCACGATGTTGGCGATGGACAGGTAGCGCGACAAGCCCTTGGTCAGTGCGTGATACCTCAAGGAATTAGCGGACAAGGCCGCCATCTCCTGATCCAGTTCTACCCTGCCAGCTGCGACATCAGGGACAAGCTCTGCTTGGATGCTCGCCAGATTGGCCACCGAGGAGTCGCTATCTGACGATGTGTTCATGCGGGCCAAGGCCTGCG
>JBEANX010000281.1:0-3102 GCA_041165245.1 Pseudomonadota bacterium | reverse complement strand
GTCAGACTTGACAACATAGCTGTCGTAGTCGAAGTAGATGACCTTGGCCAGGCCGGCCACCGGGTCAACATTGGCGCTGTTGGTGGTGACCACAGGCACCACGGCCGAACTGGCACCGTTGTTGGCCGAAGAGCCATTTCCCACGGGCACGCTGGTGATGGGCGCAGGCTTGGTGTCGTCCAGCTTGACGCTGGAAGCGCAACCGGCCAGGGCCAACACGGCGACGGCCGACGAGGTCAGGATCAGGGAAGAGAAACGGATGTTCATGTCGTGCTCCGGTGAGACGTTCAAGGACGGATGGCCACGCCCGGGCCCCAGACGGGCTCACGGACATCGGCCTGTGAAGTGGTCAAGGTGGCCTTGATGCGGCCATCGAGCGAGGTGGTCATCAGCACGTCGCGACCTTGCGCGCGGCTGGCGTAGATGATCAGGCGGCTGTTGGGCGCAAAGCTGGGGCTTTCGTCGTCGCGGCTGTCGGTCAGCACGCGCACATCGCCGCTGGCCAGGTCCATCAGGTGCACGCGGAATGCGCCGCCCACCTGGCCGACAAAAGCCATCCACTTGCCATCAGGGCTCAAGGCAGGGCTGATGTTGTAAGCGCCATTGAAGGTCACGCGCTGCGGGTTGCCACCGGCCACGGGCATGCGGTAGATCTGCGGGCTGCCGCCACGGTCAGAGACGAAATACACCTGGCTGCCGTCGGCAGAAAACGCAGCTTCGGTGTCGATGGCATTGCTGCTCGTCAGGCGCCGGGCGCCGTCGCCATTCAGGCCGATCAGGTGCAACTGCGACCCGCCATCGCGGCTGAGCGTGACGATCAACTGCTTGCCATCGGGCGACCAGGTGGGCGCGCTGTTGGTGCCTTTGAAGCTGGCCAGGGTGCGGCGCTGGCCGGTGGAGACATCCTGCCCCACAACCACGGCCTTGCCGCTCTCAAACGACACGTAGGCCAGCTGGCGGCCATCGGGCGACCAAGAGGGCGAAATGATGGGCTGCTGGCTGGTCAGGGCCGCTTGCGCACCCTCGCCATCGGCATCGGCCACCAGCAAGGTGTACTTGCGGCCGGCCTTGCTCACGTAGGCAATGCGGGTGGCGAAGACCCCCTTTTCGCCCGTGAGCTTTTCATAGATCTCGTCGGCAATGCGGTGGGCGGCCAGGCGCAGGTCACCGGCCGGCATGACCAGGCTGTGGCCGCCTTGGTCTTTGGCCTTGAGGGTGTCCCACAGGCGGTAACGCACGTCGAATCGGCCATCGGACAACGCACTGACCGAGCCGGCCACCAGCGCATCGGCACCCTTGCCACGCCATTCAGCCAGGGCCGGGTTGGCGCCTTCGTCCAGGTTGGCACTGCTGGCGTCGATCAGCTTGAAGAGGCCGCTGCGCTCCAGGTCAGCCTTGATGATGCTGGCGATGGGCTGGGGGCTTCGGGCTTCGTCGCGGAACTTCGCCAAGGCCACGGGGATCTGCGTGGCGCCCACGCCGCTGATCTCGACCTTGAACTGGGCGTGAGCCGCCGGCATGGGCAAGGCCAGACTGGCGGCCAGCCCCAAGCGCCCCAGGGCGCTCATCAGCAGGCGACGCGATGCGTCAACAGACAAGTTGGACGTGGAAGAAGAAATGGCAGTCGGCAAGTTCATGGGCACCGGACACAGTCCGAACACTGGGGCTGAATCAGAAAGGTGGAATGCTAACGGAGGCGCGAAGCATCGCGAAAGTTCAGGCCTTTACCCTTCACAACAAGACGATGTCATATTGCTCGGGCGACAGCGAGGGTTCGGACTGCAGCGAGATGGGCTTGCCCACGAAATCACTCAGGCCCGCCAAGTGCTGGCTCTCTTCGTCGAGCAGCATCTCGACCACCGTGGCGTGCGCCACCACACGGAATTCGCGCGGATTGAACTGGCGCGCCTCGCGCAGGATCTCGCGCAGGATGTCGTAGCAAACCGTGCGAGCCGTTTTGACCTGGCCCCTGCCCTCGCAGGTGGGGCAAGGCATGCAAAGCATGTGAGACAGTGATTCACGGGTGCGCTTGCGCGTCATCTCGACCAAGCCCAAGGCGGAAAAGCCACTCACGGTGGACTTGGTGCGGTCCTTGGCCATCTGCTTGCGCAACTCGGCCAGCACGTTGTCGCGGTGCTCTTCACGGGCCATGTCGATGAAGTCGACGATGATGATGCCGCCCAGGTTGCGCAGGCGCAGTTGACGGGCAATGGCCAGGGCCGCTTCGAGGTTGGTCTTGTAGATGGTGTCGTCGAAATTGCGGGCGCCCACGTAGCCGCCCGTGTTGACGTCCACCGTGGTGAGGGCCTCGGTCTGGTCGATGATCAGGTAGCCGCCCGACTTCAAATCGACCCGGCGGGCCATGGCGCGCTGGATCTCGGTGTCGATGTTGTAGAGGTCAAAAATGGGGCGCTCGCCACGGTACAGGGCCAGTCGGCCGACCGTGGAAGGGCTGTATTCCTGGCCAAAGGCCTGCAAGAGCGCGAACTGCTCCTGCGAGTCGATGCGGATGGTCTGCGTGGTCTCGTTGACCAGGTCGCGCATGACGCGCTGCACCAGGCTGAGCTCCTGGTACAGCAAGGTGCCGGGGGGCGATTTGAGGCCCTTGTCACGCACCATCGTCCAGGTCTTGCGCAGGTAGGCAATGTCGGCTTGCAGTTCGACATCACTCGCCTCTTCGGCATTGGTGCGCAGGATGTAGCCACCGGCGGGGCGGCCATCTTGCGCGGCGGCCTCACGCGTGAGCTTGCCCATGCGATCACGCAACTGCTCGCGGTGCTCGGGTGAGCCGATCTTTTGCGAGATGCCGATGTGCTCGTCTTGCGGCAAATAAACCAGCATGCGCCCGGCCACGCTGATCTGCGACGACAGCCGTGCGCCCTTGGTGCCGATCGGGTCTTTGATGACCTGCACCATCAGCGGCTGGCCTTCGTGCAGGCGGCGCTCAATGGGCACGGGCTGCTCATTGGTGCGGCCCACGCCTTTGGCCGAGGCCTCGTCGGCATGCAGGTCAGCCACGTGCAGGAAAGCGGCGCGCTCCAGGCCAATGTCAATGAAAGCCGACTGCATGCCCGGCAGCACGCGCGCCACCTTGCCCATGTA
>JBEANX010000280.1:0-5436 GCA_041165245.1 Pseudomonadota bacterium | reverse complement strand
AGCAAGCGACAAGGGGCAAGCACGAGGCGCCAAAGACGCCAAAGCCCCGACCGCCGAACAGAGGGGCGAACGATCAGGGCTGCTTAAAAAAGAGGCGGATTGTAGCGCCTCTGCCAGCCTTTGTCTGCCCTTTGTGACCCCTGGCTGCTCGGCTTCATGGGGGCGAGGCTGGGTCCCATGGGGTCAACCCCTGATCTGAATGGGAGGGGTGAGCCAAAGCACGCTGGAGAAGGTGCGTTTTTCGATCGGTGAAAATAGACCTTGCTGCCGAGCGCGCGTTGTGTGGTCCCAGTGGCTCATGCCCATGTCAACTCACAGCATCACCTGCGTGCCCAGCTCGACCACCTGATTGGCAGGCAGCCGGTAGTAGGTGGCCGCGCCCTCAGCCTGGCGCGTCATCCAGCCATACAGCGAGCACTGCCAGGTGGGCAGGGCACCCGGCCCATCGACGATGGTGGAGCGTGCCACGAAGTAGGTCGTGGCCATCGGCTCCAGCGCCAAGCCTTGCACGGGCTGTGCGGCCAGCGCTTGGGGGATGTCGGGCTCTTCACGGAAGCCAAAACGCACTGTGAGGTTGTAGACGCCTGGCGCCAGGGCTTTGAGCTCGGTGCGTTGGCCTTGGGGCACGTAAGGCGTGTTCTCGTTCACCACGTGCAGGAACACGGTGTCCCGGTGCATCACTTTGTAGTGCTTGAGGTTGTGGAACAAGGCGCTGGGCACGATGGCCGCATCAGACGTGAGGTACACCGCACTGCCCGCCACGCGGGGCACATCGGGCTGCGGGCCTTCGATGAAGTCCTGCATGGGGATGTCGATCTGGCGGCGTTGCTCGGCCACCATGGCGCTGCCGCGCTTCCAGGTGGTCAGCATGGTGAACAGGGCCAAGCCCATCAACAAGGGGAACCAGCCGCCCTCGCTCAGCTTGCTCAGGTTGGAGGCCAGGAACAAGCTCTCGAGCACGCCAAAGCAGGCCAGGGCCATCATCAATGGCCAGCGGGCGCTGCTGGTGGGGGTGCGAGCCGCTGCCATGGTGACAACGCCGGCCAGGATGGTCGTGATGATCATGGTGCCCGACACCGCGATGCCGTAGGCTGCTGCCAAGGCGCCTGAAGACTTGAAGCCCAGCACCAGCAGGATCACGGCCACCAGCATCATCCAGTTCACGCTGGGCACGTAGATCTGGCCCTTTTCGACGTCAGAGGTGTGCAGGATGCGGATGCGCGGCAGGTAGCCCAGGCGGCTGGCTTGCAGCGTCATCGAATAGGCACCCGAGATGGTGGCTTGCGAGGCGATCACCGTGGCCGCCGTGGCCAAAATCACGATGGGCAGCAAGAAGGCTTGAGGCGCCATCATGAAGAAGGGGTTGGCGGCTTGTGCGGCGTCGCGCATCACCAAGGCACCCTGGCCGAAGTAGTTGATGATCAAGCTCGGGAAGACGAGCAAGAACCAGCCCACGCGCACGGCCTTGGCGCCGAAGTGGCCCATGTCGGCATACAGCGCTTCACCACCGGTGAGCGACAGGAACACGGCCGACAGCAACAAGAAAGCGCCATGTGGCTCGGCCACGGCAAAGCGCAAGGCGTGCATGGGGTTGAGCGCCGCCAGCACCTCTGGCGTTTGCACGATGCTTTGCACGCCCATGGCGGCCAGCGTCAGGAACCACACCACGGTGATGGGCCCAAACAGCTTGCCCACCTGGCCGGTGCCGCGTCGTTGGATGAAGAACAAGCCCAGCAAGATGCCCAAGGTGATGGGGATCACCAAGGGCTGAAAGCTCGGCGTGATCACGCTCAAGCCCTCCACCGCAGAGAGCACCGAGATGGCCGGGGTGATGATGGCGTCGCCATAAAACAATGCAGCTGCGAACACACCCAGGCCCACCACCAGGGCCCGTTGCTTGCTGTTCTCTCCGAGGTGTCGCATGGCCAGTGCGGTGAGGGCCAGCACGCCGCCTTCGCCGTCGTTGCTCATGCGCAGCACCGTCCACACATACTTGAACGAGATCACCACCATGACCGACCAGAACAGCGCCGAGAGCGTGGCCAGCACATGGGGTGTGGTCGGCGCCAGTGCGTGAGGGC
This sequence comes from Pseudomonadota bacterium, assembly GCA_041165245.1. Taxonomy (GTDB): domain Bacteria; phylum Pseudomonadota; class Gammaproteobacteria; order Burkholderiales; family Burkholderiaceae_C; genus Aquabacterium. Next base: position 3,355 of record JBEANX010000280.1, on the reverse strand, counting down.
CGTTGAAGGCTTCCTTGAAGGCATAAAGGGGGCTGGTGCCGATGTCGCCAAAGACGATGCCCAGCGCAGCGAGTGTCAAGGTGCGAAGGCTGGAGCTGTGGGCATGTGCGGTGTCTGGCGATGCAAGGGTCGAACGATCTGACGTGGTGTCTGACAAGGTGTTTTCTCCCTGGGGGTGTCAACGCTGGAAGCGGTAGCCCACGCCGATTTCAGTCAGCAGGTGGCGGGGCTGGGCTGGGTCTTGCTCGAGCTTGTGGCGCAGGTGGCCCAAATAAACGCGAAGGTAGTGGTTGCTCTCGACCGCATTGGGCCCCCACACCTCGCGCAGCAACTGGCGGTGGGTGAGCACGCGGCCTTCGTGCGCCAACAAGGAACACAGCAAGCGGTATTCGATGGGGGTGAGGTGCAGGGCCTCGTTTGAGCGGGTGACTTGCCGGCGGGCCAGATCGACCGTGATGTCGCCAAAGCTGAGCACGGGCTCTTCCATGCGGGTGCCTTGGCGGGCCCGGCGAAGCATGGCACGGGTGCGCGCCAGCAGTTCGGCCACCGAGAAGGGCTTGACGAGGTAGTCGTCGGCGCCAGCGTCAAGCGCTTGCACCTTGTCTTCTTCGGAATCACGCGCAGAGAGGATCAGCACCGGCACTTGCGACCAGTGGCGAAAGTCAATCACGAAGTCATGGCCCAGGCCATCGGGCAGGCCCAGATCGAGGATGACCAAATCGGGCTTGCGTGCGGCGGCGTCCATCAGGCCACGCGCCAGGGAGTCGGCCTCGGCCACGCGGCAACCTTCGGATTCCAAAGCCGAGCGTACGAAGCGGCGGATGTGCGGGTCGTCTTCCACCAGCAGCACCAGTGGGCTTTGCGTGTTGGGTGCGTGGGTGTGCGTCATGCCTGCACCTCCGGCTCGATGCGAGGGGGCTGGCCCAGCGGAAGGCAGATGCGAACCTCAGCGCCACCGGGCAGGTTGTGGGCGCTGATCTGCCCGCCATGCGCCTCGACAATCGCTTTGCAAATGGCCAGGCCCAAGCCCATGCCGGGCACGTTCGATTCAGCCGTGCCGCGCTCGAAGAGATCAAAGGCGCGCTCGATGCGTTCGGGCGCAAAGCCCGGCCCTTCGTTGCGCACAGCCAGGCACCACTGCGCACCTGCGCTGTCATCGAGGCGCACCTCGCCTTGCATCACGATGGGGCTGCTTAGGGTGGCGTACTTGCAGGCGTTGTCCAGCACATTGGCCAGCACGCGCTCGAACAGCACCGCGTCGATGTGGACCAAGGGCATGTCGCTTGGCAAGGCCACTTTGATGGCGTGTCCTTGCAGCGCCAGGCCCAGCGACTGGATGCTCGCGCCGATCACTTCCTCCAGCGGCTGCCACTCGCGCTTGAGCGTCACCTGGCCCGATTGCAGCTTGGCCATGTCCAGCAGCTTGATGACCAGGTGGTTCAGGCGCAAGGCCTGATCCCGCACCGAGGTGGCCAGCTCGCGGGCGGCCTCATGCAGGGGCGGTTGGGCCAGCAACAAGGCGTCGGCCGTGCCGTAAAGGGCGGTGAGCGGTGTGCGCACGTCGTGCGAGAGGGCTGACAAGATGGAGCTGCGCAGGCGCTCTGCGCTGATCTCCAATTGCGTCTCATGCGCCACCTGCACAAAGTGCAATCGCTCCAGCGCTGCCACCACCAGTGAGCCCAGCGCTTGTGTGAGCGCGTGGGCCTCATGCAGGCTTTGATGCTGGCTGGGTGCCACGGCCAGCAGCATCACGCCGCGCATGCGGGTGGCGCCTTGGAGGGGCATGAGCAGCAGGCTGTGCGCCTGGCCGTCGAGCTGGCTGGATTCCTGGGTGTGGCCGCTCACGTAGGCAGCGCGCACCGCGTGCAACACATTGGCGGGCCAGGGCTTGGGTGTGTTTGTCGGGTGCTTTGCCTTGAGGGCCGATGCCGTGGTGTCATCGGTTTCAGGGATGGGGCTCAATTCACCTTGCTCGTCATGCACGAACAGCGTGGTGTGCGTGTCAAGACCCGGCCACTGCGAGGCCACCAGCGCGTGCGTGGCGGCTTGCACCTGGGCGGGGCTCAGGGCGCCAGCCAAGGTGCTGGCCAGCTGGTACATCGCCTGGGTCTGGCGCACCTGAGCTTGTGCCTGACGGGCCTGCGCCCTCAGGCCCTCGGCCAGGTGGCTGATGATCAGGCCCACCGCCAGCATGACCACCAAGCTCAGGATGAACTCGCCGTCGTGCACAGCAAACGAGCCCCGGGGCGGCACGAAGCAGAAATCAAACGCAGCCACGCTCACCAAGGCCGCGAGCACTGAGGGCGCACGCCCCCAGCGGTGGGCCACCAGTGCCACCGCCAGCAGGTAAAGCATGGCGGTGTTCACGGGGTGCAGCCAGCCGCGCAAGGGCCAGGCCAGCGCCGTGGCCAAGCCGCATGCCAGCAGGGCGCAGGCCAGTGCGGGCCACCCTGTCATGGGCTTCAGTTCGGCGGCTTTGTGGGCCAGGGTTTGGGTGGGCGACATGGGTGTTTGGGGTGTCGGCATGTTGGCATCTTGCGCACAGCAGCCTCAAACCCAGATCAATTGTGGCCTGCAGGGCATCAAAAACTCATCAAAATTGAGGCATGGAAACTTCGGTTCAACAATCCATGGCCGCCTTGCTGGCCTTGGTGGCACTGCCCAAGGTGGGCTTGCCGGCAGTGTTTGTGGTGGCGCTGGTGTCGGCCACCTTGATTCCCATGGGCTCAGAGCCCGCGGTGTTTGGCTTGATCAAGCTGCAGCCCGAACTGTTTTGGCCTGCCATCCTGGTGGCCACGGCGGGCAACACCGTGGGCGGTGCCATCACTTGGTGGATGGGGCGCGGAGCGGCTCGGGCCAGAGAGGCTTTGCGGCGCCGCAAGGGCCACCCTGAGCCCGATGGGCCCGATGCCGACGAGCCAGCCTCACGCAGCCAGCGTTACGCCCAGGCATGGTTGGGCCGCTGGGGCGCCAAGGCCTGTTTGTTGTCATGGTTGCCCGTGGTGGGTGACCCACTGTGCGCCGTGGCTGGTTGGCTGAATCTGCCGTTCTGGCCTTGCGTTTTTTACATGGCCTTGGGCAAGTTTGCTCGCTACCTCACGGCCACGCTGTTTTTGCTGCAAGTGATCTGACGGTCTGGCGTGCCGGATGCTGTCGATCGAAATTCATCACATGAACATGTGATTTCATTTTGTTACGACTGCGCCGGTGTTTCTTCACATGTTCATGGGATTCGACACTAAACTGTTTGGACGCGACGGGGCATCAAGACTTTCAAGTACACAGCCCAGCCCCCCGTTGCTTCAACGCTGTCATCATGATCAGAACAGTCCGGGGAGGGCATATCTGAGAAAAA
>JBEANX010000279.1:0-14968 GCA_041165245.1 Pseudomonadota bacterium | reverse complement strand
CGTAGCTTTGGCCGTTGCCAATGTCGGTCAAGTAGCCCTGTGGCAGGCGCTCGGCCAATTTGCGCGCGAGCGACAGGCCGTTGGCATGGATGCCACTGGCGGCCAAAAACACGATCGCGTCACCGGCGCCCAACTTGTCGCCCACCGAGAGGCGCTCTTTGGGGCTGATGATGCCGGTGCATGAAGCGGCCAGGTCCACGCGGCCATCGGCCACGATGCCTGCCAGAGCGGGCGTTTCGCCACCACCCCAGGCCACATTGCTCACTTGGCAAGCCTTTTTCCAGCCCGCCACCAGGGCATTGGCGCGCACCTTGTCGCCAAACCAGTCGGAGCCGCCTGCGGCCCAGTAAGCCTGCACCACCAAAGGCGTGGCGCCCACGGTGATCAAATCATTCACCGCCATGGCGATGGTGTCTTGGGCAATGCTGTCGTAGTAGCTTTTGCCCGTCAGCGTGGCCATTTCGTCGGCGACCAGGGTCTTGGTGCCAAGGCATTCGACGATGCTGGCCAGGTACATGGGGCCCACGTCCACCACATAGGCCGACTCGCCGCGAGAGGCCAGCACTTCAGAGAAACCATGGCTGGCCAGGTGCGCGCCGGTCTCAGCCGCTGCTCGCTGGGCCGCCACCTTGAGCGGGTCGATCAGGTCGTAATTGACACCGGCCTGGTCATAAGTCAAAGGGGTGTTGGGCGTGGCAGAGGTCATGGCAGGGGCAAAGAGCTGGCGCAAAAGCCGCGATTATCCGGCAGACCGTGGGTGCATGCCACCCGGCGTGTGGGTGGTGCGGCCTGTTTGCATAGACTTCAGCCCATGATGACCTGGCTGCAATCCCTTCCCGTCCCGCTTCAAACCACCTTGCTGCTGGTGGCCTCCAATGTGTTCATGACCTTCGCCTGGTACGGGCACCTCAAAAACATGGCCAACAAGACCTGGGTGGTCGCCGCCTTGGTGAGTTGGGGCATTGCCCTGTTCGAATACCTCTTGCAGGTGCCGGCCAACCGCATCGGTGCCACGCAAATGAACGTGGGGCAACTCAAGGTGATGCAAGAGGTGATCAGCCTGAGCGTGTTCGTGCCCTTTGCCGTGTTCTACCTGGGGCAGCCCTTCAAGCTGGATTACATCTGGGCCGCACTTTGTCTCGTGGGGGCTGCGTATTTCATGTTCAGAAATTGACGCTGCGTCTAGCCGGCTGCCTTCATTGACTCAGCTTCTGGGCCTCTTCGATCTGATGCTCGAAGTAGCGTTGGCCCGCAAAGGCGATGGTGGACATCAGGATGGTGGCGCCCAAGAGCAGAGACACCACGATGCCGAACACCGTGGCCCAGCCTGCGGCCGGGGCGCTGGGGTTGCCTGCGAGCTCAGGGTTGAAGCGGCTGTGCCAGCGCTCATCAGGCGTCAAGCCGATCACGATGGCCTGCAGCATGGCGCCAGCCAGGCTCAGGCCCAGCAGCGTCACCAGCACGCTGCCCGTGAAATCTTCCAGCCCGATGGTTTCCATGCGCTTCAAGCCGTAAAGGCCCAGGGCGGTGGGGATGGGGGAGAGCCAGCCCAGGGCGTCTTTGAAGCCATGCAGGTAGAAGCGATGCAGCCCCAGCGTGCCGCCCACCAAGGCCAGCCAAGTGGCCAGGGTTTTGGATCGATAGGGCTCTTGGGGCAGGGCGGCGGCAGGTGTGGTTTGCATCTTGTGGGGAGTGGCAGCTATAATCCGCGTTTTTCCGGCTTGGGCAGTCCTTGAGGCTGCGCGTATCTAGTCAGGCTGGAACAGCTGAGAGTGAGCATACCCCCAGGGTGGCCGTTCTCAAATGACGGTCTTCCCGCGAGTGTCTCCCCGGGGTGCCTGTCGCAAACTGATCTGAAGGACACATCATGGTCGTGATTCGACTTGCACGCGGCGGCTCCAAGAAGCGCCCTTTCTACAACATCGTCGCTGCTGACTCGCGCAACCGTCGTGACGGCCGCTACCTGGAACGCGTGGGTTTCTACAACCCCCTGGCTTCCGGCCAAGCCGAGACCCTGCGTCTGGCCACCGACCGTCTGGACCACTGGGTGTCGCAAGGCGCTCAGGTGTCTGACACCGTCGCCCGCTTGGTCAAGCAAGCCAAGGCCAAGGCCGTTGCTGCCTGATCGTTGAATGACTGAACGCGCTTTGGCTGCATCGCCCGGCTTGGTTCTGCCTGATGGAACCCCCTGGCCCGAAGATGCGGTCGAAGTTGCGAAAGTCATTGACGCCTGGGGCGTGAAGGGCGGCATCAAACTGGTGCCTTTCTCTTCCGACCCCCAGGCCCTGTTTTGCACCAAGAAGTGGTTCATCCTCCCGGCAGAGCCTGCCGCTGGTGTGAAAAAACCCGCTGGTGCCGTGCCTGCCGCCAAGACAGCCAAAGCCGCTGCCTCCGCCGCTGGCGCACCTCGCAAATTGCCTCCCAAGCTCAATGAGCCCCGGCTGCTGTGCGTCAAAAACGCCAAGGAGCAGGGCGATGCCATCGTGGCCACGGTTGATGGCCTGGAAGATCGCAACGATGCTGAAGCCCTCAAGGGTGCTCGGGTGTTCGTGTCGCGCTCGGCCTTTCCCACGCCCGATGAAGACGAGTACTACTGGGTCGACCTCATCGGCCTGAACGTGGTCAACCGCGAAGGTGTGGCCATGGGTGAGGTGGTCGACTTGCTCGACACCGGCCCGCATTGCGTGCTGCGCTGCGTGGTGCCGGCCCAAGGGGCTGAGCCCGCGAGCGAGCGCCTGATCCCCTTCGTGTCGGCCTACATCGACAAGGTGAGCCTGGCTGACAAGCTCATCGTGGCCGACTGGGGCCTGGACTACTGATCGACGCGGCGCCCCATGCGCTTTGACGTCATCACCCTGTTTCCTGAACTGTTCGAGCCCTTTGCTCGGGTGGGCGTGACGCGCCGCGCCTTCGAGACCAAGGCGGTCGACGTGCGCCTGTGGCCCTTGCGCGAGCATGCCGACGACAACTACCGCCGTGTGGACGACCGCCCCTTTGGTGGCGGCCCCGGCATGGTGATGCTGGTCGAGCCCCTGGCGCGCTGCATGCTGGCCATTCGCGCCGAACAAGATGCGGCCAACCTCGCCCGCACCCCCGTGATTCTGTTCAGCCCTGCAGGCAAGCCCCTCACGCAAGAGCGCGTGCAGACCATGGCCAATGGCCACGGCGCTGTGCTGCTGTGCGGCCGCTACGAGGGCATTGACCAGCGCTTCATCGATGCCTTTGTCGACGAGGAGGTGAGCATGGGCGATTACGTGCTTTCAGGTGGCGAGTTGCCCGCCTTGACCTTGATCGACGCCGTGACGCGCTTGCAACCTGGCGTGCTGCACGACGCAGCCTCACACCAGCAAGACAGCTTCTCTGATGGCTTGCTGGACTGCCCGCATTACAGCCGCCCTGAAGTGTTGGCATTGCCCGATGAGCTATCGGGCCGAAGCAGCAACCCGGCCGTGCCCGAGGTGTTGATGTCGGGCCACCACAAGAACATTGCGCAGTGGCGGCGCCAGCAGCAGCTGGCTTTGACCCTGGCTCGTCGCCCGGAATTGATCGAAGCGGCAAGGGCGGCAGGCAGCTTGTCAAAACAAGATGAGCAATTCCTCAAGAGTTTGCTATAATCTCGGGTTTTCCGATCCTCTGCCTGGCAAGGCGGTGTGTTCCAGCTGGATTTCTGGCTGTTCATGCCACCAACATTTCGATTTCATGCGCAGGCACGATCATCAAGGAGCCCTTTGATGTCCAACATCATTCAACAACTCGAGCAAGAAGAAATTGCTCGTCTGAACAAGACCATCCCCACCTTCGCCCCTGGCGACACGGTCATCGTGTCCGTGAACGTGGTTGAAGGCACCCGCAAGCGCGTGCAGGCTTATGAAGGCGTCGTGATTGCCCGTCGCAATCGTGGCCTGAACAGCAGCTTCATCGTTCGCAAGATCTCGAGCGGCGAAGGCGTGGAACGTACGTTCCAGCTGTACAGCCCCCTGATCGCTTCGATCGAAGTCAAGCGTCGCGGTGACGTCCGCCGCGCCAAGCTGTACTACCTGCGTCAACGCAGCGGTAAGTCGGCACGCATCAAAGAAAAGCTCTCCTGATCGGCTGACGCCTTGGCTCGCTCGCGGGCCAACCAGAAACCGCCTCTGGCCCCGTGCCTCAGGCGGTTTTGTCTTTCTGGGTACCATCCAGCATGTCCTTGCCGTTTGACCCTCGCCTGATCCCCACCTTGCCCCTTGAGACCGACCTGGCGGCCGTGCGGTTTGAGGCCATGCACCCTGATGCACTGCGTCAACGCTTTGCCGCCCCACCCGCGTGGCAGCCGGACGTCGAGACCGACCGTTGGGTTCAATCCGAAGCCACAGTGCCTGCCGCTGTGCTGGTGCCGCTGGTGTTGCGCCAGTCTTCAGAGACAGGCTTGTGGTTGCCGCCTCAGGTCTTGCTCACGCTGCGCACAGCCCACCTCAAGAAGCACGGTGGGCAGATCAGCTTCCCTGGCGGTCGAGCCGAAGCCAGCGACGAGAGCCTGACCTTCACCGCCTTGCGCGAGGCCCAGGAAGAGGTCGGCTTGCACCCTCAGCGGGTGGAGGTGCTGGGCCAGCTGCCCACATATGTCACCGGCACGGGCTTTGAAGTCACGCCGGTGGTGGGCCTGATCCTGGCTCATGGTCATGAAACAGATGGCCTGGACCTGCAGCACGACCCACACGAGGTCGAAGACGCTTTCGAGGTGCCGCTGGACTTCCTGATGAACCCTGCGCACCACCGTCGCCACGTGATGGACATGGGGGGCAAGTCACTGAGCTACTTCTCCATGCCTTGGGCGCCGCAAGGTGTCGCATCCGAGCGATTCATCTGGGGCGCCACGGCGGCCATGTTGCGTAATTTCTATCGTTTTCTCTCGGCCTGAAGTGAAGCGGCCCCCGGCTGCCACCGCACGGCTATGATCCTGAGCCATGAGCTTTTTCGCCGTGCTGTTCGCCCTTTTGATCGAACAGCTCAAGCCCCTTCCCACACGCAACCCGGTGCACCACAGCCTTTCGGGCTGGACCCGCTGGGTCGGCCAGAACTTTGACGCTGGTGCGCCGGCACACGCGCGCGTGGTGTGGGCCATCACTGTCATGGGCCCGGCGGCGTTGGTGGCCCTGGTGTACTGGCTGCTCAACCCCTACAGCACAGTGCTGTCCTTGGGGTGGGATGTGCTGGTGCTTTACCTCACGCTGGGCTTCAGGCAGTTCAGCCACCATTTCACCTACATCCGTGACGCGCTGGATCAAGGCCGTGAAGACCGCGCCCGCGAGTTGCTGGCTCAGTGGCGCCATGTGGACGCGAGCGAGCTGCCGCGCACCGAGTTGCTGCGCCATGTGATCGAGTATTCGCTGCTGGCGGCGCACCGCCATGTGTTTGGCGTGTTTTTCTGGTTCGTGGTGCTGTCAACCGTCGGCCTGGGGCCCATGGGCGCGGTGATGTACCGCATGGCCGAATTCACGGCCCGTTACTGGGCCTACAAAAGCCACACCACAGGCGAGCACACCCACGATGGTTTGAAGGCCTTGTCGGCCCAACTGTTTGGCTGGATCGACCATGCGCCCTCGCGCCTCACGGCCTTTGGCTTTGCGGTGGTGGGCAATTTCGAGGAAGCCATTGAAGCCTGGCGCCGCCATTCGAGCCTGTGGCCCAACCCCAATGAGGGCATCTTGCTGGCCTCGGCCGCAGGGGCTGTGGGCGTGAGTTTGGGTGGGCGTGCAGCGCCTGCCGCGGGGCAGGACATCTCTCGCACCTTCACCGATGGCGACTCACCCGAGGTGGTGGCCGCTGCGGGCAGCACGGGTGGGGTCGCCCCCCAGATGGACCACTTGCGCAATGTCGTGGCGCTGATCTGGCGCTCGGTCGTGCTGTGGATGCTTTTGCTGGCCTTGCTGTCACTGGCCAACCTGGTGGGCTGAGCGCACTGAGCGATAAAAACCTCAGGCCTTGTGGTGCCTCCTTGTGGCGCCCAGCCTGAACAGGCTCACGGGTTCGACAGAGAAATGGCCCGACGCAGCCAATCTTGCAGGGCTGCCGCCATGTCGCCCTGGCTGAAGGAGCAGCTCTCTTCGGTGAACAGCGCTGCGCTCTCTAGCTGATTGAGCAGGCGCTCCAGCACTTCGATGTAACGCTCAGGCAAGGCGGGCTCGTGCGCCTCGGCGGCATCGCGCCAGTGGCGGGCCAGGTCCTGGATGGACAGATCACCGCAGGCAAAAGCGGGCAGGGTGTCGACGAGTTCGGAGAGGCGGTCGTTCATGGCAGCAACGGGTCGGGTCAAAAGCAAAGCAGGGCTCACCAGCGCGGCTGGCTGAGCTCTTCAAAAATGTCGGTGAACAGGCTGTGGCGGATTGGGCTCACGGTGCCTGCCGCCACGGCCGCTTGTACCGCACAGCCGGGCTCTTGCCGGTGGGTGCAGTTGTGAAAGCGGCAGCCGTTCATGTGGGCGGCGATGTCCGGCATGTACTTGGCCAGGTCGGTCGGCGCGATGTGGTGCAGGCCGAACTCCTGAAAGCCAGGCGAGTCGATCACGGCGCTGGTGCACGATTCATCGAGCCAATACCAAAGGCTGGAGGTGGTGGTGTGTCGGCCGGAGTTGAGCGCATGCGAGATCTCACCCACTTCGGCGCGCGCGTTGGGCAACAAGGTGTTGATGAGCGTGCTCTTGCCGGCGCCTGAAGGGCCCAGCACCAAGGTGGCCTTGCCGTCGAGCAAGGGCGCCATCTGGGTTCTCGCTGCCTCGGTCTCTTCGATGAGTGAGAGCTCTACGACCTTGTAGCCCATGGCGCGGTAGGGCGCGAGGCGTTCGCGGGCGGTGGGCGCGCCGGGCAGGTCGATCTTGTTGAGTACGATGGTGGGCGCAATGCCCGCCGATTCGGCCGCCACCAGGGCGCGTGTGAGTTGCGCTTCGCTGAAGACGGGCTCGACTGCGATCCACATCAAGAGCTGGTCGAGGTTGGCCGCAAAGGTCTTGCTGCGCCATTCGTCTTGACGGTAAAGCAGGCTCTTGCGGGGTTTGACTTCAACGATCACGCCCTCGTCGGAGGCCTCTTGGGTGAGCTGCCACATGACGCGGTCGCCCACCACGGCTTCGCTTTTCTTGCCGCGTGGGTGGCAGATCAGGCGGGTGCCGTCATCGCTTTCCACGACCACATGGCGGCCATGCGTGGCCACCACCAGGCCCTCGGTGCAGCCTGAGGTGTCGGCCACCTTGGGTTTGCGGCCGGGGCGGGCGCCATCACCGTGGCGCTTCATGCCTGGAGCTGGTCCACGCGAGCGGCACAGATGAAGTCGTTGATGGACAAACCGCCCACGGAATGGGTGTTGAAGCGCACGGTGCAGCGGTTGTAGCTCACGGCCATGTCGGGGTGGTGGTCTTGCTCATGCGCGATCCAGGCCACGGCATTCACGAAGGCCATGGTGCGGTGGTAATCGGCAAAGCTGAAGGTTTGCACCAGGGCGGGCTCGCTCCCGGTGGCGTCGATGGCCCAGCCCTTGACCTGGGTGAGCATGGCCACCTGGCCAGGACCGCTCAAGGCGGGCCCTGATTGGTGGCTGCAGCGCTGCTGTTGGAGGGGCAAGACAGGGCTGGTGGAACTCATGGCATCAAGCATTCTGTGGGGTCAGGGAGGGCGAGGTGGGCAGGGCCGCCAGGCGCTCGGAAGCTGGGGGGTGCGAATAGTAAAAGCGCACGTAAAGCGGGTCAGGCGTGAGGGTGGAGGCGTTGTCGTCGTAGAGCTTGACGAGGGCCTGCGCGAGGTCTTGGCCTGAAGCGTGAGCGCAGGCGTAGGCGTCGGCCTGGAACTCGTCTTTGCGTGAAGACTGCGCCATGAGTGGTGCGGTGAAGAAGAGCACCAAGGGCGTCGTCATCATGAAGAGCATCAGGGCCAGGGCGTCATTGGGCGCGCTCATGTTCGGGCGCACGCCCAGGCCGGTGTAGAAGCCCACTTGCTGCGACAGCCAGCCCAGCAAGGCAAAGGCCAGCAGGCTCACGCCGAAGACCATGACCATGCGCTTGGTGATGTGCTTGTGCTTGAAGTGGCCCAATTCATGGGCCAGCACGGCTTCGACCTCGCCGGGGCTCAGGCGCGCCAGCAGGGTGTCAAAAAAGACCACGCGCTTGGCGGCGCCCAGGCCCGTGAAATAGGCGTTGCCATGGGCCGAGCGCTTGGAGCCATCCATCACGAACAGGCCTTTGGAGGCAAAGCCGCAGCGCTGCATGAGGCCTTCGACCTTGGTTTTGATGGCCTCGTCCTTGAGGGGCTCGAACCGGTTGAACAGAGGGGCGATGAAGGTGGGGAAGACGATCATCATCAGCAGCGAAAAGCCTGTCCACACGGACCAGGCCCACAGCCACCACAGGGGGCCTGCCGCGGCCATGAGCCACAAAATCAAAGCGGCAATGGGCCCGCCGATGAGCACACCCAGCACCAGGCCCATGGCGGCATCGCGCAGCCACAGCGCAGGTGTCATGCGGTTGAAGCCGTAGCGTTGCTCCAGGCGGAAGGTGCTGTACAGATCAAGCGGCAATTCGATGAGGCTGCCAATGATGGAGATGCCGGCCAGCAGCACGAGTTGGTAGCCGAGGTCTTGCCAGGGTTGCGACCAGTGAAAGCCAGCGAACCAGCTGTCGCGCAGGAAGGTGTTGAGCACTTCCAGCCCGCCCAGCAGTGTCCAGCCCACCAGCACAGCCGTGCTCAGGGCGGTGGAGACCAGGCCCAAGCGCAGCTTGGCCACGGTGTAGTCGGCGGCTTTTTGGTGGCTCTCCAGGCTCACAACCGAGGCGAAGGCCGCCGGCACTTGGGCGCGGTGTGACGACACATGGCGGATCTGCCGGCTGGCCAGCCACAACTTGACCAGTAGCGAGGCCAGCAGCAGCACGGCGAACACGAGGGTGACGGCAGGGCCAGGCAACTGAAGCGATGGCACCGACGCGGGGAGGGACGTGATCAGGGAAGAGGGCATGCGCGCAAGTGTACGGTTTGCGCCCGGGGCCCTGGGCGACAATCGGGGGGTAGGCACATCTCCCTTGAGGTTTCATGACCCCCCCCGCTCCCGATCTGGCCGCCGTGGCCCCTTCTGCAGAGGCTCCAGCCGCTGCCTCTGTGCCCACCCTGGCCAAAAACGATCTGAACCTGATTTGGATCGACATGGAGATGACGGGCCTCAAGCCGGACAGCGACCGCATCATCGAGATCGCGGTGGTGGTGACCGACCCGCAACTCACCGTGCGCATCGAGGGCCCTGTGTTGGCCATTCGCCAAAGCGATGAAGCCTTGGGCAAGATGGACAAGTGGAACCGGGGGGTGCACGGGCGCAGCGGCCTGACCGAGCGGGTGAAGGTGTCCACCGTCACCGAGGCCATGGCCGAGGCCGAGGTGATCGCCTTCCTCAAGAAATACGTGGGCGCGAACAAATCGCCCATGTGCGGGAACAGCATCTGCCAGGATCGGCGCTTTCTGGCGCTGTACATGCCCAAGCTGGAGGCATTTTTCCACTACCGCAACCTGGATGTCAGCACGCTCAAGGAGTTGGCGCGGCGTTGGCAGCCCGAGCTGGTCAGTGGCTTCAAGAAGGCTCAGAAGCACACGGCGCTGGCCGACATCCAAGAATCCATCGACGAGCTGATCTATTACCGCCAGCATTTCCTGGCCGTGGCCTGAGGCCGAGGGCCTGGGCAAATGCTCAGGCGATCAGCTCTGGCGCTGCCGTGTTGGGATGCGCGGGTGGCATCAAGGCGATGCGTGCGTGCAAGCCCTGGCCATGGGCGTGCGGGCTCTCCAGCACCAGCTCTCCGCCCATCTGCAGGGCAATGTGGTTCACGATGGCCATGCCCAGGCCGTGGCCGGGCGAAGCGCTTTCACCGCGCTCGAATGGCTGACGCACCGTCTCCAGCCGGTCGGCCGGGATGCCGGGGCCATGGTCGATCACATCAATGGCAGGGGCCAGGCTGGCGCGCACCTGCACCTCGGTGTCAGGCCCGCCATGCAGCAGGGCGTTTTCGATGAGGTTGCGCAGGGCGATGGCCAAGGCGTCGACATCGCCCATGGCCATGATGTGGTCGACCTTGCCCTCCACCGACAGCTTGATGCGCCGCGCCTGTTCGGGCTTGTCGAATTCGTCGATCACCAACTGGCTGACGGTCACCAGGTCAATCGGCGCCACCTTGGTGGCCACGCCCGATTCAGCCCTTGAGAGCTGCATGAGCTTGACGCACAGGTGGTGCAGGCGGCCGAGCTGGCGGCCCACGGTGTCGATGCGCTGGGTCATGGCCTCGATGGGCGCGCCATTTTTGAGCTCGCTGTTCAGGCGCTGCAACTGGGCTTGGGCCGCTGCGATGGGGGTGCGCAACTCATGAGCGCTGTTGGCGGCAAACGCCACTTCTGCCTTGCGTGCACGGGTGAGCCTCTCGAACAACTGGTTGAGGCCGTCGACCAGGGGTTTGAATTCAAGCGACAGGCCCGTGCTCGGCAGGGGCACCAGTTCGTTCGAGTGGCGATCTTCCAGCATGGCGCGCATGGCGTCCACCGGGCTGAAGGCCTTGCGCAGCAGCCAGGTCAGCGTCAGGGCGGTGAGCGGCAGCAGCACGAACAGAGGCATGAGGAAGGCCTCGGTGGCGCCGCTCAAGGCTTCTTGGCGGTCATACAGGGAGGCTGAGACGATGGCCGTGCGATGCGTCAGCGTGTCTTGCCGCACCAGCACCCGGCGGCCGTGTTCGACGGAGACGGCATCGCCCGAAAGCGCAGCCATCGGTGCTGTGGGGGCCATGGCTGAGCGCCAGACCAGCTCGCCCTTGGCATCAAACACCTGGATGTAGACGTTGTTGTCGTTGGCCTTGCCCAGGCGCTCGGCTGCGTCGAGCTGGCCCATGGGCAGGTTCAGGGCCAGGCGTGCGGTCTCTGCCTGGGCACTGTCGAGCAGCTCATTGGTTTCGCGCCATTGCACGAACAAGGCCAAGCCCGAGCCGACCAGCCACAGCGCGGCAATCGCCAGCCACAGGTGGTTGCGAAGGCGCCGCTGGAGGCTCCAGGGCTCAGAGGTCGAGGCGGTAGCCGAGTCCACGGTGTGTGCTGATGAGGTCGGCGCCAAGCTTGCGACGCAATCGGCTGATGATGACTTCCAGCGAATTGCTTTCGGCCTCCTGGCGGCCGGGCTGGAACAGCGCCTGGCGGATCTGCTCGCGTGACAAGGTGTGCCCGGGGTTCTCGGCCAGGCAGGACAGCAGCGTCCATTCCATGGCGGTCAGGCTCAGCAGCTTGCCATCGACGCGGGCCACCTTGCTGTCAAAGTCAAGCGTGACCTGGCCGGTCTGGATCACCTGTGGCGATTGCGGTGCCATGCGGCGGGTCACGGCCTCAATGCGGGCGGCCATTTCATCGAGGTCAAAAGGTTTGACGAGGTAATCGTCCGCACCGGCCTGCAGGCCGCGGATGCGGTCGGAGATCTGATCCCGGGCCGTCAGGGCGATCACAGGGCGCTTGTCGCCACGCTCTCGCCATTGCTTGAGCAACTCCAGGCCGTCGCCATCGGGCAGGCGCAGGTCGATCAGCGCCATGGCGATGTCAGGGCGGCGCATGCATTGATCAGCCTGCGAGCACAACTTCATCCAACTGACTTCATGGCCTTGCGCTTCGAGGTGCTCGGCCACGGCTTGGCCCAGGTCGATGTCGTCTTCAAGCAATAACAAGTGCATGGGTTGAACGTCCGGAAGGGCTGGCTGCCGAGCAAAAGGGCATTGTGCACTTTGCAAACACGCTGCGTACATCGGTACTTGACCGGCATGGCGCGTTGGCCTGCCTGGATCTGAACGACAGATGACAAGGCTCAAGCCGGTGGCTGGCGTGGCACCCATTGTGCGCGCCAGTGCTGCTCGGCCAGGGCCAGCCAATCGGCAACGGTCCTTGCGTCCAAGTGGGGCAGGCCCAAGGCCGTGGCAGCTTGCTGCAAGGCCTGCAAGGGGCGTTCGGTGGTGAGTGCCTGGGCGCCGTTCTGTTTGGAGAGCTTCTCACCGTTTTCACCCAGCACCAAGGGGGTGTGCAGGTAACGGGGCACAGGCAGGCCCAGGCAGTGCTGCAGCCATTGCTGGCGGGGCGTGTTGTCGGCCAGGTCTTGCCCGCGAACGATGTCGGTGATGCCTTGCGCTGCGTCATCTACGACCACGGCCAGCTGGTAGGCCCACAAGCCATCGGCCCGCAAGATGACGAAATCCCCCACGGCTTGAGAGAGCACCTGGGCCTGTGTGCCCAGTGCACGGTCATGCCAGGGCCAGGAGGCGTCGCTTTGTGGCACGGCCACGCGCCAGGCTCGGGCGGCGCGGCCTTGCAAGCCACTGCCGGGCTGGCCGAGCACCGGGCGGCAGGTGCCGGGGTAGACCAGGTCGCCATGGCGGGCCTTGCTCATGCCGCGTTGGGCTTGGGCCTGGACGATTTCGCTGCGTGTGCAGGCGCATGGGTAGGCGTGGCCGGCGGCGATCAAGGTGTCCAAAGCGGCTTGATAAGCCGGGCCTCGCTCGCTTTGGCGCATCACAGGGGCGTCGGGGTTCAAGCCGCAGTCGGCCAATTGTTGAACGATGGTGGCTTCTGCGCCCGGCACGCAGCGGGGCACATCGACATCTTCCATGCGCACCAGCCATTGGCCGCCATGGGCGCGTGCATCCAGCCAGCTGGCCAGGGCGGCCACCAGCGAGCCTGCGTGCAAAGGGCCCGTGGGTGAGGGGGCGAAACGGCCGACGTAAGGTTTCATCCCTGCCTCAGGCACAAGGTGGCGCGGACGACAACAAAGCCTGCCGCGTGGCCGGCTGATTCAGGTGCGACAACCACCAGGCCAGGGCCTTGCCCGGCTGCTTGCCTTTTTGCCGCCAAGCCTGGTGCACGGTGCCGACACGAGGCGGTTGGTCCACGCGGATGTGCACCAGGCGGCCAGCGGCCACATCGGCATGCACCATGTACTCGGGCATGTAGCCACAGCCCAGTCCGCGGCGCAGGGCTTCGTGCTTGTCGCGCAGGGAGGCCAAGGTCAGCACGTCTTGACCAGGCAAGATGCCCACGGTGGTGGATTCCAGCGTGCGCGTGGTGTCGGCCACCGCGATGATGCGGTGAGGCATGAGCTCAGACGGCGTGATGGCGTCCTTCATGGCCGCCAAGGGGTGGTGCGGGGCCACCACCAGCACGAAGGTGACATCCCCCATGGGCTCCATGCGAACGTCCACGGCGCCGCTGCGGCCGGCGGCCACGCCCAGGGCTAAATCAGCATGCCCGCTGCTCAGGGCCTCCCAGGTGCCTGAGAGCACCTCGTTGCGGATCTTCAAGCGCGTGGGCGGCTCCATGGCATAGAAGGCCTCCATCAGGTCAAACAAGGGGCCTTGGCTGATGATGCCGTCCACCGCGATGGTGAGTTGGGTCTCCCAGCCCGAGGCCACGCGTTGCACCCGGTTGGCCACGGCGTCGATCTGGGCCAGCAGGTGGCGTCCTTCGCGCAGCAATTCCTCGCCGGCTGCTGTCAAGCGGGCCTGGCGCGAGCTGCGGTCAAAGAGCAGGGCGTCGAGCGCATCTTCGAGTTGGCGCACGCTGTAGGTCAGGGCTGAGGGCACCTTGCCCAGCTCACGGGCGGCTGCCGCAAAGCTGCCCGTGCGCGCGATGGTGTCCATCATCTCGAGCGCATCGGGGGTGAGCACTTGGCGTCGGGCATGCATGTGTCGGTCTTTCGGGGCAGGGCTGAAGGTGGTGGAGCGCACATTCAAACGGATTGAATGATGCCATCATCCCCATGCCATCTCAAGGCGCGGGGCTGCTCCTAAAGTTCAGTCCATGCAGACACAGGTCTGCCCCCTGACGAAAGGACACCCCCATGCTGAGCATCCGACGCGCCCAAGACCGAGGCCAGGCCGACCATGGCTGGCTCTACGCCCAGCACAGTTTCTCGTTTGCCGAGTACATGGACCCTGCCCACATGGGCTTTGGCCCGCTGCGCGTGATCAATGAAGACCGGGTGTCGGCCGGACGTGGCTTTGGCATGCATGGCCACCGCGACATGGAGATCGTGACCTATGTGCTCGAAGGCCAACTGGCCCACAAGGACAACATCGGCAATGGCGCGACCATCCTGCCGGGTGACGTGCAGCGCATGAGCGCGGGCACCGGCATCATGCACAGCGAAGTCAACCCCAGCCTGTACGACCCGGTGCACCTGCTGCAGATCTGGATCATGCCCAAGGAAAACGGCATCAAGCCAGGCTACGAGCAAAAGCACTTCGAGGCGGTGGAGAAGCGCGGCAAGTTGCGCCTGGTGGCCTCACCCGACGGCGCCGAGGGCTCGGTGACCATCCATGCCGATGCCAGCATCTACGCCGGCCTGTTCGATGGCGAAGAGCGTGCCGAGGTGGCTTTGAACCCGGCCCGCAAGTGCTATGTGCAGGTGGCCCGGGGCAGCATTGAAGTGCAAGGCCAGGCCTTGAGTCAAGGCGATGCCCTCAAGCTGCAAGGCGAGGCATTGCTCACACTCGCCAATGGCCAGGGTGCCGAAGTGCTGGTGTTTGACCTGGCCGATTGACCGGCCATGTCACTGCAGGTCAGCTTCGAGCTCGTAGGCCGCGTGCATGTCCTGGCCGATGTTTTCGACCAGCCAGGGCAAGGCTTCGGCCAGGCTGTCAAACATCGTCCAGGGCGGGTTGATGATGAACATGCCGCTGCCGTGCAAGCCCACGCCGTCGCGAGCGGTGGCTTTCACGCGCAAGGTGGCGTGCAGCCATTTGCCAGGCGCCAGCTTTTTGAGGTGCACGGGCAGGAGGTCGGCCTCGCGGCGCGCCACTTGGGGGTACCAAATGGCGTAAACGCCCGTGGGGAACTTGAGCAAGGCCTCTTTGACGGTGTTGAGCACGCGCCGGTAGTCTTCCTTGAGCTCGTAAGGCGGGTCGATGTGGATCAAGCCGCGCTTCGGGGGCGGGGGCACCGTGCCCTTG